>JAUVGS010000416.1 GCA_030593665.1 Chitinivibrionales bacterium
TATCCATGATCCTGATTATGGTAGGTTCAAGCGCGGTAACAGTGGCGGAACGCGGCTGTTTGGTAAAAATGGCGAGTTCGCCGAAGATTTCTTCCCTTCCCAGTTCTGCCAGAACTCTTTTCTTCCCATCAGCGGCTTTAGAAACCTCTACATTACCGGTAAGAATTTTAAAAGAGTAGTGGCCTTTGTCTCCTTCTTTGACAATTACTTCACCCTTCTGATAGGTTCGGGTTTCGAATGCCTGGCCCGAGTTGTAGAAGTCATCCAGGTCTTCAAGTACTTCTTTGAGGCTCCGGTATCGTAATCTATGGTCTTTCTCCAGCATATGTTCACAGATCATTGAAAGCCTCAGAGGGATATCGGTATTCACTTTATGGGCAGGTTTTGGACTGAAGCTACGAATCTCAACCATGATTTCCTGTGTTTCATCAACATGGGCAAAAGGATGTACCCCGGTTAACATCTGATACAGGATTATCCCGGCTGAAAAGATATCTGATGATGGTGTCAGCATATCACGCGAGCTACTTGTCTGTTCAGGGGACATATAATGTGGCGTGCCAAGGATCATATGTTCAGCCTCTTTATCCAGATTGGCCATTTTAATATCATCCATATGCCGGCTAAAATAATCGAAGTAGGGTTTTTTATCATACAATCGCGCATTTCCCCAGTCCATGATCATCACCTCGCCATATTTACCGATAAGAATATTGTCCGGCTTTATATCAAGGTGAATAACCCCTTTATCATGCACATAGGAAAGTGTTTCGCATATCTTCATGTATATTTCGAGATATTTGCCTAAAGAAACCCCGGAATCATCCTTCCCCTTTGAACGGTACTTAAGCAGGCTGGTCAGACGCATGCCTTCGATAAGTTTCATACTGTAGCACAATTTCTTCTCTTTCTCAAAGAAGGTGTCATAAATCGGTACAATACCGGGATGGTCAAGATAACTAACCAGTTTTACTTCGGTGATAAATGCCTTAAGCAGATGGGGGTTTTTCTGTTTGCTCCTTTTTAACTCTTTTACCGCTACCACCCGGTTGAGAATTTTATCAAAAAAACTGGAAACGACCGCAAGGCCGCCCTCACCGACACCGGTGAGGAAATGATAGCGGTCTTTCCGCTTGTAGGTCTTTCGCAGCCTGTCAATTAGCTTTTTCTTTTCTGCTGATGAATACATCTCTTACTCCAGAATCGTGTGACGAATTACCGGACTATTTATTAATTAATCTTCCAACTAAAATTGAATCAATGTATTATATAAAGCAACCTATTTTCTTACAGGATGTTAAATCATATACTATAGAGGTAATTGCAAAAGTTGTATCTTCACCCCTCCCCAAGCCAGAGCGCAAGCTCACGCTTTGGCTCCTGGGGGAAATAATTTTGACTATATTTAATAGTATTACGACTTATGCAATTACCTCTATAGTTACAAATATTATTTATAGATAATACTTCTTATATTGCACTACCCTGACATTCTGTATTTTAAAACATGCACAATAGTATGGCAACTATTAGTCGAATTATTTACTGTCACTGTTCATGGCAATTAACAAAAAAAATATAACAATTCTCTGTATACTTGGTTTGAGCGCCGTTGTACCTGCATTAACCATAGATACGACACTCACGGGAAACGGTTCTCCCGGCCCCTATCCACTGGGGTGGCACTTCGTAGACACCTCATCAATTGTTGTCTCATATATCGATAGCACAAAAGGTTCGATACCGCCGTTCATTTATATTGAAAAGGCAAACGGCCTTCTCTTTTCCGAGCCTGTTGACAGTGGTGTGGTACTTGCCGTTCACTATACCACAGACTTTCTCGGACTGAAGAAGACCTACTCTTTGTACGAAAGACGTTTCATTAATTTAAAGGACTCTGCTACACAGGCACAACCATTCTCCGGTCCCGGCACATCGCCTTTTTCGAATGAATCCATCACTATTTCAGGGTATAAAAGTGTCGGCGTCTCCTTTGGCAGCCAGGGCCAGTTGAATATGGAGCAGGCACTGGAGGTCCGTATTTTCGGCAGGATAAACGAGAACACCGAACTCTCTGCGAACCTCTCGGATCAGGGCACTACACTGGAGGGTGACACGCGGGAAATCGGTGAGATTGACCGCATGTATGTGGCGCTGGAAAATCCCCGATATGCCATTGTGGTTGGTGACCAGTATGTCTCGCTACCTCCCGGCGGCCTCATTGAAGGGCATAAAAAAATCAAAGGCCTTTCAGCAGCCTATACCGGGACACGATTCAGGACAAAGGTCTCCGGGGCAATCTCAGGCGGCAAATATGCCGTACAGACCATTGCGGGACAGCTTGGTTTTCAGGGGCCTTATTACCTGACGGGAAATGGCGAAGCCGATCTGATAACGCCGATCAGCAGAACGGTAAAAGTCATTGTTGACGGAAAGGAACTTCGTGAAGGCGAGCATAAGGATTATGTTGTTGATTATGAGATCGGTACTATTAATTTCATGCCGACCTTCCCTATCAACGACAACAGCATCATTCAGGTTTCTTACGAATATAAGGCATTTGACTATCAGCGAACCTTCCTGGGAACAGATATTGGGGTCTCGACACAGGATTCATCATTGCTACTGCAGGGCGCCCTGTGGTATGAAACGGATAATAAAGAGCATCCGATAGATCTGGACCTCACCCGTGAAATAATTGACAGCCTTAAGGAGAGCGGTGATACAACACCGCTTATCCTCAACGGCGATGATATCCACCCGAACGATGTTGCCTCGCATGACGCTATTTACCGCCTGTATAAGCTTGATTCAACGAATACCGGTACTGCTGTACAGTATTATTATGTGTATACCCCGTATAAT
>JAUVGS010000231.1 GCA_030593665.1 Chitinivibrionales bacterium
GGAATCTGATAAGGAACTTACTTGCGGGTTTATCCCGCGTTAGTTAGTGATACGTATTATAAGTGTACATTAGAATATACAAACGAACAAGCAAAAGGTGAGCCGAAAATAAGGTTATTTGTGACGCAAACACTTTTTCAATCTTTTTTTTCTCTGCGCACATTGCGTACTCTGCGGTGAACCATTAATCCAGCCGGAAATTTCTTCCCAGATAAATCTTCCTCGCCTCGGGATTTTCAGCGAGTTCCTTCGCAGTGCCTTCAATGAGGATTTTTCCGTCAGCCATGATATAGGCACGGTCGGTAATACGGAGGGTTTCGCGCACGCTGTGGTCAGTGATAAGAACGCCGAGTTTTTTCCCCCTGAGTTCATGCACTATGCCCTGAATATCTTCAACAGCAATAGGATCGACACCGGCAAAGGGTTCATCGAGAAGGATAAAATCCGGACGGATTGCAAGTGAACGGGCGATCTCAACTCTGCGTCGTTCCCCGCCGGAAAGGGTATAGCCAAGGCTTTTTTCAAGATGATCAACGTGGAGTTCCTGAAGCAGTTCACGCATCCGTTTTTTACGCTCCTTTGAATTCATTTTCTGTGTTTCGAGAATGGCCAAGACATTCTCACCAACAGTAAGTTTTCTGAAAATGGAGGCTTCCTGCGGCAGATACCCAATACCCATACGGGCACGTTTATACATGGCTTTTCTTGAAATATTATTGTTATCAAGGAAAATGTTACCGCGATTTGCCTTGATCATGCCAACCATCATATAGAAGATGGTGGTCTTCCCCGCACCATTTGGGCCAAGAAGCCCGACAACCTCACCCTGGCGGACTTTTATGGAAACTTCATTTACTACTTTGCGTTTGTTATAGATCTTAACAAGCTTTTCTGTACGGATTTCACGAATAGTATCAATATTTTCAGGCATTGTTGGGATGTCCCTGATTGGTTAAATGCTGTACCGGTATTTACTTCATCGTAATGTGTCAATGACGTTTACCAGGGGAGCAGGATTCCGGAAATTAAAATACAGGATTCACTGGTCAGATTGCAAGTTGGGTGTACCAGTGACTGCTTCGCGGTCCCGCCTACGCGGGAATGATAAAAAATTATTAAATCTGGAGATAATTGCAAAAGTCTCTTTACATCACCAAAGGTGAGATACTCCTACCCCCTTTTTCAGAAGGTCTCACGAAGTGAGTGGGGGTCGTAGTTTTAAGTTTTGGTTTTTGCAATTACCTCTCTATTTATATTTTTCGGCATAATAGGTCCCGCGCACTCCTCCGATAAGTTTTATATAATGCGTTTTCCCTTCCCTGAAATGAATAAAAATATCATCGCCGTTTGCCTCGTTCATCCCTGATTCCTTCTCTTCTTCAAGATAATAGATGCACTCCGCATTTCCGGAGATGGTAAGCGTACCGGTAGTGCCGTGAACGAAGCTAAGCCGCTGGACCTTGCCGACTCCTTCGTTAACCAGGTGGGGAGTCTCTGACGAATAATAGATGGTGGTAGCATTGTCGTAGGTCCAGATCGTTTCTATGGTACCCGAATCGGAAATATCCATGTAAATACTATCACCGGTTACTTTGGTATAGATGGTATCCCGCAGGGTGACATCACGATGGAATCCCTTTGCATTACGCATGACAGAGACACCCTGTAAAGCCTTATCGATGAAAAAGAGGTCAACGGAATCGCCGGTAAGCTCATGAATGTCATAAAAAATCCAGGGGTCTTTGCGAAGATAGGCCACATCTGTATTCAGGTTATACGTTGCCCATTCACAATCTGCTTTTAGCAGTCCTTTTAGTATATGCACATTTTTTTCTGCGGAGGCCAGTTGGAGAGAATCGTTATAGATCATTTTATCGCCAACGATGGTGAGCGTTTCCACCCGTGCCGTGTCGTATTGAAACATTTTCGGGTTTTTTGTAAGCGTAAGGTGTTTGGTGTCAAGAAAATATACCGCATGCTGCGCGACAACCCGCATCTGTTCCTCTTTGTCAAAGAAATCGACATTTCTCTTTGCAACAATCTTCTTGTCGTTGCGGGTATAGGTCATACGATCGCAGTTAAGTACCTGTTCGTGCTGGGTGATACGGACATGGCCGGTAAAGTATGCCCTGCCATCTCTGCGGTACCAGGTTACCTTGTCCGCGCGGATGATAGCATCGTCATACTTGAATATCACGTTTCCTTCAAGGACACTGACTAGTTTACCCTTCACCAGTGAATTGCGGTTATAGTTGGCGTTGCGTAGTATCAGGGTTGAAGAAGCCACAGAAAGAGTGAATAGCATCACTGCGGAAATGAAGAGGAAATTGGTACGGGTTGACAGTTTAAAACTCTTCATCCTCTTCCATCCGATCCTGGAAACTGGGGAATACACCGCTTACATTTTTGCGCAATGTCCATTGAGAGAATGATTCGGTAGCGTCAAGCCCTTTACCGCGCAGCACATCACCATCGGGTGTTCTGATTTCAACAAAATCATCAGAGCCGACCATTCGCGTCAGCTTGTTCCACCACAGGGTTTCACTTCTAATAATCTGGTCGTCATAATTTTTAATATGTACATTACCCCACACAAAAAAGCGTTCCATCTCTTTCGTTGTTCTTCCTGAGTCGGCAAGAACACGCGTGGTTTTGGTGCCGGTCGTATCAAATATACTCATTCTGACCGGTACGACCAGCATGGAGCTCGTGTCTTCAAGAGTTTTAAATGAATAGTCCGAATCCAGAATCCATATCAGATGGGGGCCGTCATAAGCATACAGGGTTGAAGCGACGACTTCCTGGCAGGGCACCATATGGGAATCAGATGCCTGCGGCAGGGCATCTCTTTTTGTACACCCACTGGTACTTACCAGAAAAACAGCCACGTAGAAGAGATAAATACTGTAGAAAACTATGGTTAAGTTTTTTTTCATTGAATAGTCGTTGCCTGGAGTAAGGAAGCTATAACGACAGAGTCCTGTCACGCCTCTCAAAGCTGTAAACCTGTTATTTTTCCTATTATACTATTACGTCTGAAATAATAAAATGTTCGATGATACAAAAATCATCATAAGCGATCTTTTTAAAATATAAAAAGATATGAGAAAAGCGTAAGCTTGATCGCTCAATTCAGAATTTAAATTATACGGTTGTCATAACTGCCAAGATTGCTTTACTCATATCCTGAACGGTATAAGGTTTGGCAATTTTTCCGGTAAAGCCATATGCTTCATAATTCGCAAGGACAGGGTCTGTTGAGTACCCGCTTGAAACGATAATTTTAACAGCGGGAGCTATTTTTTTCAATTCGGCAGTTATTGCAACTCCACCCATGCCACCGGGGATTGTAAGGTCTGTTATCACCAGATCATAAGGTGTGTCAGACTTCTGTGCCGCTGAAAAATTTTTAATGGCTTCCTCACCATCCGTAGCGGAATTTACTGTATACCCCAGGCTGGAGAGGATTTTCATTGCAGCCAACCGCACCATATCATCATCATCTACGATTAAAATAGTTCCTGATCCTGGTTGAATTTTTTGTTTTTTCGGTTTTCTCTTTTTTCCATCAGAGTCGGATGCCGGCAGATAAAAGGTGAAGGTGGTGCCTTTGTCAACCTCGGATTCAACAGAGATATGACCGTTATGTCTTTTAACAATTGAGTATGATGTGGCAAGTCCCAGGCCGCTTCCCCTAGTCTTGGTCGTATAGAAAGGATAAAATATCTTTGTAAGGTGGGTTTCCGGTATACCGATCCCCTGATCAGTCACACTGGTTTTGATGTACTTACCCGGATCGAGAGAGACAATATCATCATTACCGAGAATTACATTTTCCGCTGCTATTGTTATTATACCACCTTCCGGCATAGCCTGGACCGCATTAATAACCAGGTTGTTTATCACCTGGCTGATCTGTCCTTCGTCAATTTTCACCTTTTGCAGATTGTCGGGGAGAACATACGTGCAGGTTACATTAGAACCATGAATTGCAAAATTTGCCGAATCTTTCAATAATGTTTTTATTGAGGTCGCCTGTAAAATAGGGGCGTCGCCTTTGGAAAAGGTAAGGAGCCGCTGGGTGAGATCACGGGCGCGGAATGCTGCTTTCTGTGTATCCCGAAGTGTTTGCATGACAGCAGTATCAGAGGAGACTTCTGTCATTGCCAGCGAGATACCGCCAATAATACCGGTCATAATATTATTGAAATCATGCGCAATACCGCCGGCAAGGATACTGATAGATTCAAGCTTCTGAATTTTTCTCAGCTCCTCCTCCATTTTACGCTGGGTGGTGATATCCTCCAGCATGGCAAGCATATAGAGCGGTTTCCCGTGTTGATCACGGATTAAGCAGCCGGTCGTGTCTGCCCAGATAATATCCCCGTCTTTATGAATATAGCGTACCTCTTTTTTCAGGTACGGCAGTTCTCCGGATACCAGGGCCTTTAATTTTCCCTTACTCTCAAGATCGAAATCATCGGGATGGATAAAAGC
>JAUVGS010000505.1 GCA_030593665.1 Chitinivibrionales bacterium
GCCGCCGCCAATTTCATAATAATTGGTTTCGGGTATCTTTCCTATTGAAGTGTCAACTACCATTCCAACAATCTCATCAAGGTATTTTGCCGAGATTGAAAACAGAAGCGCTTTATCGATAAAATCACCGGACAATTCACCCTGAATACCTTTTCTGTTTGGCGTTGCCGGACCATAAGGCATCACCAGGTAAAGAGAGGGATCAAGCCCGGTTGCACTCAACTCTTTATAGGTTAGCAAACCATTTGTATACCCTGATTTACTCATCGGCCCTTTAAACCATCCTAAATTGAAAGCATTTTCGGACGGACAGAATTTAAACACGTGCCTGTACAGTACATCAAAGGTAGAATATAACGCGCCCGAAACCGGATCATTTTCTGAATTCATTATTCGTGCATAGAGCAGTGACGGACTTTGTGCAAGTTCATTTCTATAATACATTCCATTTCGTAAATAACCAAAGGTAAGGTCAAGATTACCGGCAGAACCCAATCCGACATGGGCCGAAAGATCAATGGTCCATGCAGTACCTTTCGTTGTTGCAGCACCGAGTGTTGAATCCAGACCGGTAAAAGCGGTATCGACAAACATAGAATCACTATTCCACCATAATGAGTCATCAAATGACCATGCCAGCTCACCCGTTACTGCGATATTGAATTTTTCCGGATCGATAAACGGAGCTGTTCCAAATCCCAGCCGCTGTGCATGGATTAATGTCTGTTGTTTTAGGATTGCAGCGGAATCTTCGGCACTTCCATGGAAGGTATACCGCGAATCAAAGATATCAAGTACTGATCCACCAACTAATAGATCAGGAATAATTTCCATATTTAAATTAGTACCGAGTAAATATTTATCCATTCTGGCTGCTTCTACTTCATCAGCGACCTTAAATTCGGTGCCTACGCCGGCAAGTCTCAAACGAGTACCGAGTAAATTGAAATGTACCTCTTTAAAAGCAGGTACAATTTCCGCATCAAAATTAAAATTTACCCCCTGCAGGACTCTTTCATTATCCCCGAGAAAAACCTCGCCCATAGCCATCCTTCTCAATTTCGCAAATATCTCCGGCTCATAAGCAATATCAATGTCAGGGGAATACAGGGTAAGCGGGCTGTATTTCTGTTTGAAATCTGCGATATTGTAACTGAACACATTTTTAACCAATCCGTCAATACTGATCCAGCGGGCAAAAACCGGGCTTTTAAGTGCTGAAAACAAGTTCCGCCAATCCTGATGGAGGCGCAGTATTATCCGCCCCTGTAATGCGGTATTCGGTCGAGCGGAAATATCAAAATCAACCGACGTATACTCGACATTCTCATCCTTCCTGTATTTCTTTTCAATCCCATCCCCTTTTACCCGCGATAAAAGAAACTGGGAACGGAACTCTCCGCCCATAGTAATACCGGCTTTCGATATTACTTTTTGAACCGTTTTCTCAATCCTGTCAAGCCGCGAATCATCAACCGCTTCGACACTGTCTTCAACAGCCCATGCTGAGATACCAAGTATGAGCACTCCACACACAATTTTTCTGATCATTGAGAACCCCTTCGCACCCGGTTTTTTACTATTATTTTTTTCTTTCATAATTATATACCCATAGGTGATTAGTTATTAAAAGAAGGTTGTAATCTCCATGGAGATTAGAAACCACTTCATATTATTTTCATCATGCTCGACATCTTTGTGCTTCATCCATTTAAAACGTGTATGCAGTCCCACGCGGTCAAGTGCATCCCAGTCAAATCCAAGTCCATACGCGATATCCTTATAATTAAGCGGAACCCGCCGGAAGATAGGATTATCCGTATCTTCACTATTATTCTTATTCCTATTCACATTCATCCATGCTTTGTCGGAACGCCAGGTCTCAAATCCATACAATCCAAGTATGTAAAATTTTTTCGACAGGGCAATAGCCGGTTCAAGCCTGAGATATAATGACCACAGTAATACATCATCATCTTTTTCACTGAACGACAGCGCTTTGGGATGAGTAGAAACACCGCTTATACCCAGATAGCCGCCCACAAAAAAATCATTCTTATAATGAACTAACGGCCCAATGTCATAAGAACCGTCAATCTCAAAATTGAATGAATATTTCTTGTGCATGGGTACAAAACCATTTAAATCCGTATACACGGTGCCGGTGGTATCGAAAACATTTATCATCTGAACGGTTTCACCATTAATCACCG
>JAUVGS010000062.1 GCA_030593665.1 Chitinivibrionales bacterium
GTGCATGGATGCGTTATTTCGTTATATCTATTCTTATATTTTCGCAAAATTGAAACCTGCCCTTTTATCCAAAGTAAAAAAAAATCAACAATTCTCACTTTTCAGTTGTAAATATGAAAAACGTGTATTATATTAATTCCCTTTTTTCCAGATAGTAAAGGTTAAACTAATGACTGAAAGTACGTATTACGGTAAAATATAAAACCATCATCATCATAAATATTTTCACTAAAGGGATATGCAATTTTATGGGTACATGGTATCAGAACAACAGCTTTCTTAAAAAGATAGGACCGTTTCAAAAAAACGGACAGAGATACTTGGGCAGGCTCGAAACAGCAGATTATATGTTATGGAACATGCTCCAGAACAAGCAGGTGGGCGGTTATAAATTCGAACGTCAAAAAAGAATCCTGGGCAATGTCATGAGCTTCTACTGCAAGGAGGCGAAACTTGCAGTTGATCTGGAACATCTTGACCATAAAATCAGACAAAAAGAGGAGATTGAGAGCGATCGTTTACTCGCAAAAGCAGGTATAAAGGTACTGCGGTTTCATCGTGACATTGTCCTTGAGAGGCCTAATAGTGTGAAGAATTCAATACTTGAAGAGTTGTCTGAGGTAAAAAAAATAAGTGATTGAAATCAAAGTGGTTGTAAATGCCCGCACCTTTTTAAAACGAAATGATGCCGGTTACCGGATTCCGGGCACTGGATAATACAAACACAATCTGTAATTAGTGTTTGGCTGAAAACGTCATTTCCCTCCTTGCGGAGGATTACACCGCGCATGCTTTTAGCGGGACCGCGCAGTAGCTGTGCTGTCCCGCTTAAAAGAATACCGGAAAGCATAAGAGACACAATAGAATCAGTCACAGCGTTTTTTGCTGTGACTGGTATTCCTTAAGCTTCAGAATGAAAATGACAATGACGGCAAATAAGCACTTTCCGGACAGACACTAATTACTGCCTATATCTCCGCTTAACTCTTTCTTCGGATTTCTCTATTTATTCCTCACAGTCTATATATAGTGGCATACAAATTGCGGTTAATATATCGGGTTTAACATGGATAGTATCAGAACCGGATAAAACAATTGACGCAGTATTACTTTGGAGTAACATGAACAGTGATGGAACCATAAATGAAACAACCCGTTTTCTAAAAAGGTAGAAAAAGTTAACGGAGAACATCAAGCAAAAAGTGTAATAAAACTAACACCTTATACATCACCTTTCAGGGTATTTGAGCGGCACAGACAGAGGAGGAGGGATGTACTCACCAGTTTCAGATCAACAAAATGCCTTTTCAACTCAGTTAAGCGGTTTGATACAGCTTAATAATGTGCCATATATATATGGTAATATATGCCTGTTACTGCGTAATTATTGCCGGAAAAATGACAGGTATTATTGTATTAATACATCCTGTTCACACAACATAAAAAAAATTTTCATTATGGGAACTTTTACTGCATTGATGCTCTGTAGTTTTGCTGCTTCGGCTGATGACACGGCAGATTATGCAAAAAAACAGAAAAAGGAGATCGCTGCATATCAAAAGCAGCAGAAAATGGGTATAAAAAAGCAGAAACAGGAGTTTATCCAATACCTTGCAAAGTCACGATCAGCATTTGACACCTGGAATACCCGGCGGAAAAAGGAACTCGCTGCATTTAAAAAAGAGATACGGAAAATCTGGGGTAATTATATAGAGCCGACCAATAAACGCTGGGTGGAGTATAGCAGAGATAAGCAGTCAGTGTGTGCTGTTGATTTTGGAAAAAACAGTGCTACAGTGGCAGTTGTGGTTGACGCCGATGCAACAAATGAACAGATTACCCAAAAGATAACCAGCGCTGTGACACGGACACTCTTCAGCCGCGGTTCCAGCCATTCAAAACCGGTAGCGGTCGATAAGGCTGAACAGCGGCTCGCCAAACCTATACTCGATGAGCAGATAATTGATATGAAGGGTGTTATTATCACCGTTGACCGGGTCAGCGATTTTGCGAAAGGTCTGGTAGGTGTCGCGAAAAAAACACCGGTTAAACCGGCGGTACCAGGCAAAACACCCGCGACTATGAAGGTTGAAGTCAGTCTCAAACTCGCTCCCGATAACCTCCGGAAGCGCATACGCCAGGTCCTTCCGTATATCGAAAAATTCTGCAAAAAGTATGATATCAATAAGGCTCGGGTGCTGGCGACAATACATACAGAGTCACACTTCAACCCCATGGCGGTCTCCAGCGCCAATGCAATCGGCCTCATGCAGCTCGTTCCCATATACGGAGGAGCTGAGGCATACGAGTATGTGTATGGCACCAGGGCGATCCCCCGTGAAGAGTACCTGTATGATCCGGAAAAGAATATCGAGCTGGGATGCGCGTATATCTACCTGCTCAAGAATCGCTATTTTTCATCGGTAAAGGACCCTGCCAGCCGGCAGTTCTGTACCATTTCAGGGTATAACACAGGCCCGAGAAATGTTGCACGTGCATTTGTCGGTGAAAAAACTGTAAAAAAGGCAGTACCGATAATAAACACGATGAAAAGCGCTCAACAGGTATATGATCATTTAATTATACATCTGCCCTATTCGGAGACACGGCACTACCTCGCAGAGGTAGCGGAGCGGATAAAGTTGTATCAACAATAACGCGGTTATTCTCGCTCCCTTCTCTGTCAGGAGAGGGGACGGGGGAGGTCATGATTTTTAAGAGACAACTACAAAACAGTATTCTTCTTTTCGCAACACTGGCCCTTACCAGTTGCTCATCTCTCACTATGCAGCGCAGCAGCACTGTTCCGGCATGGGTTACCAACCACCCCATTTCACGTTCATATTTCATAGGCGTCGGCAGTAAAAAGATCGGGGATGACCTCCATGCAGCCCAAAAGCATGCACGCAATCGAGCTTTGCAGGATATTGCAGAACAGATCCAGGTATCCATTGTTTCAGACGTGCAGATGTCTGCACAGTGTAAAACCATTAACAATACCGCTTACAATGATAACACCTATTACGAACGTATCGCAGCATTTTCGCAGGCAGTGGTATTCGGCTGGGAAGAGGTAAGAACCTATCATGCTTCAAACGGCTATTTCTGGAGCAAGGTCGTTCTCAGTAAAAAGAAATATCACGAACAGGTAAACCGGAAGGTCACTAATGCGGTAGAGAAATTGTGTGACATTATCCGTTATGCACAGGAAGGAACTGCCCAATTCAGAATTCAGGAGCTGTATAAAGGTTTCGAGATCATCGATGCCTTCTTCGGCACACCATTACAGGCACGCATGAACGGCCGGGAGGTGCTTCTGAGCAATGAACTCCATCGTGCAATGAGCCGCCTGCTGGGAAGTATTGAGATTAAGCCGGTGATCACGGAAATTTCCCTTACTGCCAAGCAATCCATTCCGCAGACTCTCGGGGCGTATATATACTGCAACGGTATCGTAGACAAGTCGCTCCCTATTGTATGGTCAGCCTCGCACAACAGGGTGCTGGTAAAAACAGCGCCTATGCGCGATGATGGTATGCGTCCTGTTTTCATTGCGTCCCTGCCCCCATCTTCAGCCCAGGTAACGGTCACTGCCACACCCGACTTCAGGAAACTGGCCTATGATCTTATTCGCAGAAAATTTATCCTGCCTTCCGGGTCATTTACAATCCGGCGGCAGAAAGCAGCCGTGTATATCAACACGGCCAATCCATTCTGCCAATCTCTCGGAAGAACACTAAAAGATAGAGCAGCTATAACCTTGGTAACCGATAAAAACGATGCCGAGTTTATTCTGACCTCGGCCTTGATAAAGCATGACAACATTGTCCTTAAAAACAGTATCTATCAGGCCGATGCAAATCTTGCAATTATACTTCTGGCAACAAACGGCACTACGGTACTTAATTATAATCGGATAATCCAGACGTGTGACGGTATTTCCGCTGATCGCGCGTTGAACAATACAGAGAAATATGCACTTGAAGTTGCGGTAAAACAGGTGGAACGGGTTTTTTAGGAAGATTTTGTATTACTGTTCTGCAGACGTTTTGAATCGTCCTCGTGCTCGTCCTCGTCCTTCGTCCTCGAAAAAAGGAATAAAAAGCCGAGAACGAGGACGAGGACGACAATAAGACATATTTCATTCGAGTCAAACCACCAAGGGTAAGTATGAAAAGCATTCTCTTACTTCTCTTTTTGTTACCATCTCCGCCCGAAGGGGCACAGGAGGCACTCTACACCATAGAGTCCTTCACGCCTGCCACCCGTTCAATTCCGGCCGCAGGCAATACCATTATTGAGCCCCATGTCAGTGATACCCTTGCCCGGATCGAAGAGATGCCGGAGCTGATTCCCGCAGAAATTGTTCTCCGACGCCGGTTCAGCCCTCAGGAGTACGGGCTCTACCTCGGTAAACGCCACAAGAAATCATACACCAACCTCTCGGCATTTATGCCGCCCCAAGGGCTTTCGGTTAAAGATTTTATCAGTAAGAAGCTTTACATGCAGGAAACCGACAACCCCAATATGGATATGACCAATGTCTATTTCGATAATGAAATGATATATGTTGAGAATGCCGCGAAAATCTATTACCGGGATCAGGAATGGCACATGATTCCGCTCCTGGACCGGACACAGACGGCCCTGACCATCACCTCTTTTCCCGACAGTGCATCCGTGACTGTTGACGGTGTCGAATACGGTGAGACGCCTGTCACACTCAGCAACCTGCGCTCCTCCTTTGTCATTGTAACGGTTCGAAAAGAGGGCTTTTATCAGGCCGAGTCATTTATCTCCCTGGAGGATAGTGGGGCCGTTACGAAGAAGTTTATACTCCCCGAGATGATCTCCCCGACCGAGGGAACGTATCTGAACCCCTATTCCTATACCTTTGAATATGCGGGAAGTATTGATGAGCTTGACATACAGATAGAACGGCTGAAGAAAAAAATCGCCTGGCAGAATTCAAAGAATGAGGAAGAGGTCATCCGGTATGAGAAGGAGTATCCTCCCTTCAAACCGCAGGATGAATTTGAAAAAACCGACGATTTTCTCCAGCGGCAAGAGCTGTATGAGGAGGAGAAAAAAAGCGGGAAGCTGGCACTGAAGGCCCTGGGAGACCCAAAGGTGCATAAACTTGAAGGTGAACTGATGAAACTAACCCGGTATCGTGCTGAAATTGAGTACCGGCTGTACCACCGCTACTTCTCAACGAATGTGATACATCTCAACCGGTATGAGCCGGATATGGAATATTTTCCGGTTGATATCAGGGTACATGACGGCGGGCATAATTTCGCCTTTATCGGTGTTGTAGAGATTCCTCTGGCAGCAGCTCGCGATTTCAAGGAGAACCTGCCATTGGGGCGGCTGAAGCTCTCCTATCGCAACCGTATTTTCAAACAGGGTGAACAGGGAGCCACGACAAGAATCCTCTACGAGTACACCAGGTTAAGCGTACTCTTCCGCGGAAGTGAATATACACTGGAAGGCAAGTGCAGCTTTCCGGGGCAGGCAATTGAATCGGATACCCTTGCCCGTCTTCCTGATAAAACCGGAGAAGAAAAGGCAGCGAAGGAGAAGTAATGGTACGGGATTACTTGAGAACCATTATCCAACGAATGACAGTACTGTTTTGTGCCGGCTTGTTTGTACTGGTGCTTACTGCCTGCCGGGTACATGCCTCATTCACCGATGATATGGAAACCCTGGCGATGTATCTGGCGCAAACCCTCCAATGCTCTCCGCAAACATCGTTACATATGACGACAATTCCCGAAGACAAATCGTATATGCTCTCATTGATGCCGGTGTATAAAGCTATAGCGGAGCGTCTCAAACCGTATGTGCAGGAGGTCAGGTTTCATTCTTTCCGCGGTGAGGAGAACGCAATTCTTCGCTCGATGATCCTTTCAGGCAGCAGGGAATACGCGCCCATGCGCCTGCATGAGCGGCAGGTTGATTCGCTTATTCTCACCGGGTCATACTTTCTGCTTGATGGCTGCCAGGATAAAATTAATGTCGTTATTTCGGTTATCAACCTGCGGGCTGAGACTGTTTTCCAAAGTGATGAGTATACCATTTCCCGCAAAGACTCTTCACCGGCGTTGAAAAGGGTGGTATTCTCAAAGCTGCGCAATGAGAATGCGTTCGCAGAGGTTTCGTACCGTGGGCGTATTATAAAAAAACTGGACAATCTCTTTAACAGCCCCAACAACAACCTGCTCACCTATCCTGCAGAATACCGGTTTGAACAGCGTCACCCTTATGCAATACAGTGGCAGATTGATCTCTTTAAAGAGACCATGTCCCTAAAATATGCTATCAGCCTTTCGCGTTCGTCATCAAATACTATTATTGTCGAGCCCACCGGCACCGTCGTCTTTGTGCGTGATGCCCGTGAGCGGCAGGTGGATAATTGCATTGACGGCGAGCCCTTACTGCCGGCTGATTTTATCGAGGAGTATGACTCGCTTCATTATCTGTACACATCCCAGGCCGGCGGAAACACTTCGGTCTCAGTGGAGAAAAAACAGTATGCGACAGATGCCGAGAAAAAAATCCGCGATCGGATCTATGAAACATTTACCACCTATTACCCGAAGCTGTTTACCCCGTTGAATTATAAGATGCTGGATAAAATATTCGTTGATAAGGACCATCCATCTATACTCGTTGGCGCGAAAATGGTTTCCGACCCGCGTATTGGCAGGGAGATTGTTACCTATACCTGGCATACCAAAAAAAGCTGGCTTGCCGGATTGTGTAAAGCCCATTTCCAACGGGAGCGTACCTTTGCCGTTGATACGGAGGTGATGGGTGTGTTTAACGATAATTGTGACCCAAACCGCTACTGGGCAATTGTTTTCCAGAAATGGGAAACAAATGACCGTTACGGCAAGGTTGTGTACCAGGACGACGGCTTTCTTATTGTCAACTTTGATTTCCGGTCCGATAAGACGCTGAAAGAGTTTAAAATTCACTACCGGCTCTGGTTTTATAATTATCAGTATGATGATATCGAGCTTACTGTCAGGCGGCATGAAAAACTGGTTACCGACCTTGACCGTCACTTCATGCGCGGCCTGAGTGGTATAGATATGAACCTGAAATCCGCCATGCGGGATTTCATTATCTCGAAAATTAAGACAGTAGAGGGAGGAGAGGTAACTGAAACCTCTGACAAAACGGAACTGCACACAGAGAAAAAGTAAGTATGTTATATACCACCATTTTTCTTAACCAAAATCGGAGTGGTTGGAAAGGAGGACTAGGACATTGACAAAAAGTACAGAAAACGAACATCTAGAAATTACCTGTTTAAAGGAAATTAAATTTAAATGAAAGGAGGCTGATATGCCTTGTGTTACAAAAATATCCGATGTTATACAGACCATTTTCAGGGGGATCATTGTTGTCACCGTTTCTTTCACATTGATAAACTGTGCCGGTGCGAAACCCGGTACCGGCTATGTCGAGGATACACCTGATGATATCCAGAAGCTTATAAAGAAAGAGTTTTCAGAAGCCGTCTATGCTGTTGGGACGGCCACCGGGCCGGATGAAGGCACCTCGACCCGTAAGGCAACCCTTCAGGCACGCGCGGAAATTGCCCGCGAATTCAAATCGCAGATTGATGTACTGCAGAAGAGCTATGAAGAGTCGATTAACGACAAAGCCGTCGAAGAGTACCAGCAGGCAACCGAGATTTTTGCTACCCTTGAAGTCGTGGGTTCAAAAATTGCCAAGTCCATGGTTCGCGAAGAGAAGGACGGAACTTATTCCGCAAAGGTCCTTGTGGTGCTTTCAGCGGAACAACTTAAGGCCCTTATGGATGAAAAGATGCAGGCCTATACCTCGTTTAGGGCATCAAAGGCCTATAAAGAACTTGAAGAGCGGGTTGAGCGGGAAAGAAGTCTGGCAACGGCTGAATAACCGGTAAAGATTTTTGGTAATCGTTGACTGGTACGATTGTATCGTTTCCAGCAGCAGATCCGGGCTGGTTGGAAAGGACGGGGACGATCACACGATCAACGCCTTTTTCATTGTCAGTATCTGTAACCCGCAGACTGCATATATAGCTCTGGACAGTTGCAGGTACATAAATTATTGTATTCCCGAATGATGTTACTCTGGAGATATTAAAAAGAACTACCGATTCTTTCAGTAATCAGCGGGACTTGAAGAATTCGATTTCAGATGTCCGATTTTCAAACAGGATGTATATTTCTTTATAAATAGTGTCTGTCTGAAAACTAAGTTTAACTGTCATTTCGACCGCAGGGAGAAAGTACAAATTATACAATAGAAACAATCCCGATGTTTTTTATCGGGATTGATCCTCCTTATTCTTCAGAACGGAGTGACAAATCTATCTTTTCTAAGAATCAACAACTTACAGAGTTGATTGGTCGGGCTGTAATGCAGTCTTACCAATCTCTGCTACCGCGGTCTCCCTGCGGTCGAAATGACAAAATGATGTGTTTCCGGCCAGGCACTAAATAGTA
>JAUVGS010000093.1 GCA_030593665.1 Chitinivibrionales bacterium
AGGAAAAAACATTCACTCGACACTTAAAGTGACCATGTGCGGGACTCTGGGCCAACATAAAATATCTGATGGTAAGGATGAGGATTTCCCTTCAATTGTTACATTTGACCCTCGCTATATTAGCAAGGCTGTTTTGGGAGGATTGCAATTAGATATTAATCTTGACACCCGCGACAAAAAGGGACATTCAACGACCGGTACTCTCCTGAAGATAGCCGGTGGCTTTCGCGATGAAATTCGTAGATTAGGAGGACATGATACCTTCCGCAAAGAAATATATGGATTTTCACTTTTCACTGCTGACCTTTCACAGTATGTACATTTACCCTGGAGTACCGGCCGGGTTATTGTGTTACGGATGGGTATGGAGACCCGGGAAGAGCTGCAAAATAAGTATATCCCCTTTTATTTTCTAAGTGAATTAGGTTCAGATGGAACAATACGGGGATTTCAACGCGGACGGTTTCGTGATAAAGATGCACTGCTCGGTTCAGTTGAGTACCGTTACCCTATCTGGGCTGATTTTCCCAATTCACTTGACGCAGTGCTTTTTGTTGATGCCGGGCAGGTAACTGACAATCTTTTTTCCAATCTGAGTAGAAAAAATATTCGTTTTGGATTCGGGGGCGGTTTCCGTTTTTATAATGATGAAGATGATGCCCTTGTAGGAAAAGTAATGTTTGGTTTCAGCAAGCATGAATTCCGGATACAATTTGCATTAAATGACTAGGGATACAGTACCTATGAGAGCAAAGATACAAAACAGGTTATCCTTAAAAACAACATGGTTGTTATTTTTCTTGATGCTTCATCTCCCGGTACTGTCAACCATTCATGCAAAAGACGAATTCGAAATCCCGACACCTCTTCCCCGTGATGACCGGCATATCCAAAAACCGGAATTTACCGGCTACAATGTTCTGGCAACCGGGCTTGACCGACTTGCAGCGGAAACGCATGTCCGCTTTTTTGATGCGTCCCGTCATTTTAAAGAGTGGTCGGGCAATGAGACTGAGGCCATGAATGTGGACGCATTCGATGAGGTACCGAACTCGACCTGGTTTACAAACAGAAACGCTCACAAGAGAATGTCGCTTGAGAAAATTGCCCGAGGGCCGTATACCTCAACCGGCCCCGATACTGCAGGTGAATGGACAGTCACCAAAGCAAAAATAGTCGGCATGGCTCCGGGATTTTTTATTAATGACAGTCGTGGTGACCGCTACATAATCAAATTTGATGTCATCGGCTATCCGGAACTTTCTACCGGCGCGGAAGTCGTCAGCACCAAGATCCTTCATGCTGCCGGCTATCATGTGCCTGAAAATTATGTAACGGTCTTCGATCCGAAAAAAGTAAAGATGGGTGAAAAAATAAAATTTACCGACAACCGCGGCCGGAAGCGGTTCATGACCATGGCTGATCTGGAGGGAATTTTCAAACTCGTTGAGCACATGCCTGACGGTAAAATCAGGGGGCACGCCAGTAAATTTATAAACGGTATACCCGTCGGCAGTTTCCGCTTTCACGGCACCCGCCCTGATGACCCGAACGATTTTATTCCGCACGAGCACCGGCGCGAGGTACGGGGACTGCGCGTTATTGCTTCATGGATTCAGCACTACGACACAAACCTGGGAAACACCTTCGACTCGTATGTGGCCGACAATGGCAAAAGTTATGTCAGACACTACCTGATTGATTTTGGCGGCACCTTCGGCAGCTCCATATACGGGGCGATGCCTGCCACTTACGGCAACATTTATAACGTCGATATTCCTCAGACCCTTTTGTGGATCCTTACCTTTGGTTTTTATGTTCCTCCGTGGGAACGGTATGATACTATACCCCATCCGTCAGTCGGTGCCTGGGAATCTAAAACATTCCGCCCGGAAAAATTCAGGTTTATCAATCCCTGCGAGGCATTCGCTAATATGACCGACCGGGACAGTTACTGGGGAGCTAAGATTGTCATGTCATTCACTGACGAACAGATCGATACTCTCGTTCATGAGGGACAATATTCAAATAAGGACGCGGAAACATACATAGCGCGTATCCTGAAAGAGCGTCGTGATAAAATCGGGAGGTGGTATTACTCCCAGGTAAACCCGCTTGATAATTTTATACTGATTAGGCTGCAGTCCGGTAACTATGAACTCTATTTCGACGATATGTATGTAAAAGGGAATCTTTTAGCGCAGGATAAGATTACCTATACGCATCTACTTTCAACAGGAGACAAACGGGTACAATGGAAAACTGCGGAAAAAACCGAAAGCAATTGTATTCCCCTATCAAAAGATGATGTGCCGTCAGATGTAAGCGGTTTCTTAATTATGCATATTAAAGCTAAATACGATGGTAAAAAACGGTTGAGTAAAGAGATTCGGGTTTATTTACAAAAGTCAAAAGAAGGTAACCGTCTTTCATTAGTCGGTGCACGTCGTTAAAGGGGAAAAAAGGATGGCTGCAAATAATTCAACAAAACCGCTTGATCGATTTCTCAATGTATTTACTGAAGTGCATGCTGGAGAAGGTATTTGTGCACTGGTTCTATCGTTGAATATTTTTTTAATTCTCACTGCATATTACATTATCAAGCCTGTTCGGGAAGCGCTAATCCTTGCTGGAGGCGGTGCTGAAGTTAAAAGCTATGCTTCTGCGGGTCAGGCACTTCTTCTTCTCGGCGCAGTACCCCTCTATGGAATGCTTGCGAGCCGATTCCCCAGGCGAAAACTGATTAATACGGTAACGGTCTTTTTTGCCGGTTGCCTCATTCTTTTCTATTTGCTCGCCCAAATCAAGGTACCGCTCGGTATCATCTTTTACCTTTGGGTCGGTGTATTTAATCTTATGATTCCAGCTCAATTCTGGGCGCTTGCCAATGATCTGTACACCCCAGCCGCAGGGAAACGCCTTTTTGTCATTGTCGCCTTCGGCGCATCTGCGGGTGCGGTGTTTGGCAGTTTTATTACCAGTAAATTAATTGAACCGCTCGGCGTATATCAACTGATGCTTTTGTCAAGCATTCTGTTAATTGCAAGTTTACTTCTTACAAATTATGTCGTCACTCATCAAAACCATGATACCAGGGATAATGTCCCTCAGATACCGGAGGAACCGCTTAAAAAGGATGGGTCATTTAAACTGGTTTTTCAGCACAAATATTTGCTGATGATCGCCTTGCTTATGCTCATTCTCAATTGGGTAAATACTACAGGGGAATATATCCTGAGCCGTACGATAGTGGCCGCTGCAGAGAATGCTGTAAAATCCGGAACAGCCGGTGATTTGTCTGTGGGTCAATATATCGGTAAATTTTATGCGTCCTTTTTTGGAATAGTCAATGCGGTAAGTTTGACACTGCAATTGTTTTTTGTCTCACGTATTTTAAAATATTTAGGTGTTCGTATTGCAATTCTTATTTTGCCTGTCATTGCCCTTGGCGGCTATTTTTTTATAGCCTTTTTCCCAATATTCTCTATTGTAAGATGGGCAAAAACAGCAGAGAATTCAACAGATTACTCTTTGCAGAATACTGTTCGCCAAGTGCTGTTTCTCCCTACTACCAGAGAGCAGAAATATAAGGCAAAGCAGGCTATTGACACCTTTTTCGTCCGTGCCGGGGATGTGCTGTCCGCCCTTATTGTTTATGTCGGCACAACCTTTCTGGCATTTCAGACAAAGCAATTTGCCCTGTTTAATTTAGGGCTTGTTGTTGTCTGGATTATTATCGCAGTTTTAATCGGACGTGAAAATGTGAGAATGACACAAGCAGACTCTTCAAAATGATTTTCTTCACTTCGTTATTATCAATCAACAATACGATTTAGATAATAACACAGAAGAAAGTGTCACACAAAGGTCTTAACAATCTCAGTCTGCAGACTCTGTAATTCTGAATAGGCCACATTAATTTCACCGATTTTATCATTCAGCTTTGATAAAAGCTTCTGCTTTTCCAATCCGTTCCTTATAATTATCAGTAAATCATCATTACTCCAGGGCTTTTCAATATACTGATACAGGCCAACTTCATTGATAGCTTTGATAGCATTCTCTTTGTCTGCGTAGCCAGTGAGGATTATTCGGGGCACCTGAGGTTTTAATTTTCGCACTTCACTGAGAAATTCAATACCATTCATATCAGGCATAAGATAATCTGAAATAACAAGATTTATCTCATTTTCCTTGATATATTCCAGGGCTTTTTTCGGGGATTCAAATGTTTCAACAGTGTACTCTGTTTCGAGCGTTAAGAAAGAACTTAGACTCGTTAAAACTATCTCTTCGTCATCAACAATAACAATAGTTGACTGATTCTGTTCGTCGGGCATAGTAACTCCTGAAATTTTAACTATTACATTATTGGTAACTCATACAAAATAATACGCACCATGAGGAAAAAGAAATATAGTGCGGAGTATAGAGGTATGAGTTTCTTTTATTTCTTCCCTGAGTTAGGCAGAGAAACACGTCCCACCAGTCCTCTCAACTTTGTAGCCATAGCGCTGAGAATTGAGCGTGTTATTTCGGAGTGGTCGGCGAGCAGGTCATGAAAATCATTCTTTTCCAAACAAAGTAGCCGTGAATCAGTCAGGCAGGTAGCGGCGGCAACCCGTTCTTCCTCATCAAAAAGAGCCCACACCCCGAAGGTTGATTTCGGTTTCGCAACCAGAACCTCCCGGTCCCCGCGGTGAAGACGGACCTCCCCCTGTATGACAACATACATGGCATCCGCATACTCACCTTCGGAGTAGATATGATCACCTTCCTGAAACTCAACCTCCTCGGTAATAACTGCAATATATCCAAGATACTCTGTAGAAACCGATTGAAGGATTTCAACTTCCTGCAGTAGTAACACCTTTTCTATTGTACTCAGCATAGGTTACCTTCCAGTATTTGCTTCGCAGTTTCACGGGTAATTGTATCGGTATGTTCTGTATATTCTTTAAGTATATCGTGACTCTGTTCCGGTATAACCGTTCCCATCATATAAAGGGTACATGCTCTCAACCAGTTATCATTTCCCTCAAGGGCCCTTTTTAACAATTGGGGATCGTTGGTATATTGTTCCCCACTGACTGGTCCCACACCCTGCCTGCTACCGGAATGAGAGTACTCTTCCGCAATCGGCACCAATACTTTTTTCAATTTTAAACTGAGGATAGTATCCAGAAACTCAATAGTATTTGCATTCATTTGAATATTGTTACTTTTAAGGCCTCGATAGGTTTGAAACATGTCACGTATCCCATACTGTAATCCGAGTATCATAAAAATCTTTTCCAGAGACCGGTCGCATTTCTCATTTATTGCCTTTACAAAAAGGGTGTGAGCCTGCCCTGAAGTTCCGGCACGTTCATCTGAATTGTTATCCGCCGGATTGAAACGCATAATCTGTTTAAGATAATTAAAATGATCAATCTCCTTAAAGACATACGTCAGGATTACCGGCCGTGGAAAGCGTATACCTCTGAACTTGCCGCCAAGGGCGGTAAGCGCTCTGATAACTTCTGAAATATACGTAAAAGTGTCCTGATTTAAAAAAGAGAGCAATAGATCGGCAGACTGTTGTGCATTAATCTCTCCCAATGTCCTGATAACGCCCTTACGGATATTTTCAGCAATCGAGTCATCTTTCAGTATTTTCTCCAACTCGGGAATAACTGACACACCATAACCGGCTAACGCTTTACGGGCATCTCTGCGTACTGATCTGGTTTCCAGTTTATTAATAAGTATTTGAATAAACGGTTTATGGCAAATTATCCCGGCACTTCGAATTGCCTCTTTTTGTACTGATAGTGACTCATCATGAAACAAAGGCTTAAGAGAATCGTTCAGTTCCGGTTGATGTGCTGCTGCGACAACTTTCGCGACAAGAATTTTTAACGATTCATTTTCACCTTCACTATGCTTGATAATAGTTTGCAAACCTCTAAATACTTCTAATAAATCAGAAGATGCATTCTTGTGTTTTTTCTCTCCAACAGCCGTTGCATAGTATAACAGTGCAGCAGATTTTACTTTTATATCCGAATCATATAAAAAATTCTGTAACGCTTTATTGGTATCAGTGCTTCTCCGGCAGATATAACGAATCGCTTCTACACGAACATCCTGGTTTTCATCGCGTACTAACGTATTTATTTCATCAGCCACATTCTCCTGCTGAAAAGTATTAAGTAATTTAACAACGGCAACACGAATCGCCGCGTTACCATGTTTTAATAATGTTTTCAGTTGTGAGAATGAGTGCGTATCTTTTATCTCGGAAAGTAAATTTACTATGAACAGTATCTGTTTTTCGTTGTATTGTGAAATGTCATGAAGCAGGCCCTCCAGAAGCTGTGTATCCTTGATATCAATTTCGAAATCAACACTTCTTTTTTCAATTGCCTGTCTGAAGGAATTGATATACTCTTTCCTTACCTTAATAATAATTATTAGAAGCTGGATAACAACCAGCGTTATTATTACATAACTGATACTCTGCACCGAAAAATTAAGCTGATAGATTAAAAGAATCAGTACAACCCCGCCCAGACCTGTGGCAAAGGTGTCGGCAAACACATCGATAAAGGTCTTGGTTCTGCTTTTCAGACTGGTAGGAACCGGCACGGCTAGCAGTTCCAGGCCGCTTTTATCAATGGAATTTTTCAAACTGCCGCTTGTCATTTTCAGAACTACCGCAGCAACTATTCCGGGAGCGAGAAGTATCCCGGCGGCACCTGCTAATATTCCCAGCGGCAGGGTAAAAAGTGAAGGGAGTACACCAAATGTTTTAATTATCTTCTGGGTAAGAAAAATCTGGATGCCGAGTGAAACGACACTGAGCGTCGAAAGCCAGAATCCGAAAAATGCAGCCAGTTTATTGGGGTCGGTAATAAATTCCGATGCAAATGCACTGAACTGATAATCAACCAAGCTTGCGGTGAATACGCTCATTATAATCAATAGCATTATCGAAAAAAGCAGCGCAGAACCGGTAATAAGCTTCACCGGATTGCCGGTTGTTTCACACGTACGGGCTGTACGGGAGGATTTGGTTTTAAATTTAAAATCTATATGAATTGCCTTTCTGACAATAATTTGAACGAGCAGAATACAGAGCAGTAAACATAATGCCCCACACAGGAGGAGATTTTCAGAATGGATAAGCGGTGCAAGTATATTTGTCAGATACCCGCCGAAAATACCGCCCATAATGGCACCGATGCCAAGAAACCCAAAAAGCCGTTTGGCTTCACGGGCGTTAAAAACAAGGTGAGCCAGTAGCCAGAATTGAGCTGTTGCAATAAGGCTGAATATAGCGACCCAGACATAAAAAAGGTAAAAAAACCATCTCGCCTGATACTTTACTGTAAATAATATCCAGAAAAAGAGTATACAGACAATTGAAAAAATCAACGTTGATGAAATGAGGGCGGCAAGATTGGTAACACGGTTCAGCCTGCCGTATATGGTAACGACAATCCCGGAAATCACTGCCACCAGTATATACACATGAGGGAGGT
>JAUVGS010000222.1 GCA_030593665.1 Chitinivibrionales bacterium
TATCAACCGCATTGTGCCTGCCGATATCATCGATATGAAAGATAGGGATTTCCCCGTGAATACTCAGTGCGGCTGTATGAACGCCGCCGGTACCTTTATATAAGTCGGAACAGTGCTGCATCCATTGTGCAAGTGTGGCTATTTGCGCGCTGGTGATTGTTGTTTTGTTTTGTATCGGTTTGCGATACGATACTTCCTGAATACTTGCATACAGTATTCCTTTACCGCAGCCACTTGTATAGAGTCGTTTTGCCAGCATAGATGGGTCCGGGATTTTATCTGCTTCCATGGTGGCAACCCACCTGGTTGTATCGAGTGAGAAAGATTGAATGTCGCGTATTGATTTAATAAAACCTGAAGTAAAAAGAAATCCATAGGTTAATTCACGCAAATCACCGGGTGTGCAGAGAATGGTCGCGATCTCTGTGTCGTGCATCATTATTGTAAGGGGAACTTCAGTCGCAACCGGTGAAGGGCATTTTTCAATTGAGCCATTTTTTAATCTAACAACATCGAACTCTTCCGAAGGGCCGAAGTCATTTCGTTCTTTCGTCACGGCTACCCTGCAACTTTCTGTGTCGTTGAAAGATATCTTTGGTAATCACCCGGGGTGTTGAGGTTGATATACCAGGCATTATCCGGTGAAGGAACAACGGTTGTTTTGCATTCTGTAAAGAGTTCGATGATACGCCGTTTATGATTATCAAGAATTTTCCCTGCCGCATCAGCGACGCATTTGGCGTACACGGCAAAGAGTGGTTCATGCTGTCCCTCCGTGAATGACGGGACCGCGATATCGTACTCCTCCGATTGTGCCAGCAGCTCGAAAAGTAATGTCATGTTCACCTCGGGGATATCACAGGCAATAACAAAATTAACCGGTGATTGAGAGGCGGTAAGTGATGAATATATTCCCATTAGAGGGCCATGGCCATCCTCGGCGTCTCGAACCACGCGTAAATTTGGAAAAGAGATTTTTTTCCCGGAATTGATTGAGAGCATGATTTCATCAAAATAGGGTGTTAGTAGATTACAGAGACGTTTAATAGTGCTTTCGCCGTTAATTTCAAGGAATGCCTTGTCAGTACCCATGCGGGAACTTTTACCTCCGGCAAGTATAATTGCAGAGGCATGTACAGGCCGCGCTCCGGCCAACCAGATAATCTTATGCACAACGGTTTTCGAAAGGCCAAGGCGTACACAGACCTGCGTAATTGTTTCAGGATTGACCCGTGTACCGCGAATAATGTCTGCTTTTTTCCGTGCTTCAATTGCAGAGGGCTTTTGCGGCTCTCCGGTCAGGTAAATAGTGCAATCAGGTGTTATTTCGTCTAAAATCCGATTACTTTCGATAATGAGACAATCCGCATTCTTATGATGTGAACGAATACTGTCGAATGGGGTGCCGGTATGGTAAAAAACAGGGTGCTTGCCCTCTTTACCGGCCCCATGGCCGATTTTGACATACACCGCATCAGGTACCAACCTGCATATTCGATGAGCGAGTGAGGTCTTTCCCACATGCGAATGTGCACCTGCAATTACGATAGTTTTCACTATTTGAAACAGCCCAGTTGACAGTGCGAAATTTTAATGCCGTTTTGATTACAGCATTCGTAAATCTCTTTTAATGGGACGGAATGTTTTTCTGAAAGTTGAAAAGCCTTTGCACAGGGAAGCTTTTCTTTGCCGTCGTCCTTAAGGGTTACTTCTTTTACCAATACTGCCAGTTCTTCCTTATTCATACGTTCCTCCTCCGTTTAAACCGAAAAAAAATATTATTTGTGTAAGCGTTCACAGAATGCTGAAATTGATAATTTGAAATTTTAGATTTTAGATTTTAGATTTCAACCCTGAACCCTGGACGGATACCTATGAATATCCAATTAATATTTTTATGTTTTTTCTAATTTCCTAATTTCCAATTTCTCATTTCTAATTTCAAGCCGTGAACGGCTGACATATATGAACCGGATATTTATTTACATAAGAAGCAGAGTTATTCCACAATCATTTTCAAATGTTTGTTATATGATTTTTTCATATTACCTCGTACTTCAGATTGAAATGTTTTCCATCCTTTAAGCAACTGAAGGCCAAAATCAGTCAGTTGCGTTGATCCGCCGCTGGTCCCGCCTCTGTGTTTAGAAACCAGCCGGCGCCCCAGGCCTTCCTCAGCCCGTTTAATGTCTCCCCATGCTTTTCTATAGCTTCGGCCCAGTTCATCCGCGGCTTTCTGTATGGAACCATGTCTTTTTATCGCCTGCAAAAGTCGCCATTTTCCGTCACCGAAAAGTCCGTCAACTTTTGTAGAGGAGATAAAGAGTTTTGCTTTTAACCTCATGGTATATTCCGGAAATATTATCCCTGAAACTGGTACGAAAGCCCCTGGATAACATTATGTAGAAACAGAATGGTCATTTCCATGCCCCTCTGCTTAACATACTGTTATAATGCCAAGAATCGAATCGCCGTCGCTTTCACACTTACATACACTTCTTTCCCGCAGGTTAAATCAAGTTTTTCTGTTGATTCCTGTGTGACAAGAGCTGCTATTTCCAAACCGATATCAACGATGACTTCTATACCGAGCCGGACCGGGCAGATGTCTGTGATCGTCCCTTTAAATACATTACGCGCACTTGATGAAGACTGTTGCACTGCAATGGTAACGTCCTCGCTACGAATGATGACATTGCCGAATCCCGGTTCAACATCAGATGCCAGCGAAAGGGAAAGGCCATTGGCAATAAATTCTGCGCAGGTATCGGTTTTCCCACTGTGTTTTTTCAGCTCGCCTGAAAAGAAATTTTTTATTCCGATAAAATTAGCGACGAACTCCGATTTCGGATGTTGGAAAATTTCCCGCGGGGAACCGATCTGTACGACCCTGCCATGCTCCATAATCCCGATACGGGTTGCCAGGGCAATAGCTTCTTCATAATCATGGGTGACATGTATCATGGTGATACCATGATTACGGTTTATGCTTCGTAGCAATGCTCTCATTGAACCACGGGCGCTTACATCCAGTGATGATATCGGCTCGTCAAGCAGCAGGCATCGCGGTTGTACGGCCAAAGCCCGTGCAAGGGCTACGCGTTGAGCCTCGCCGCCGGAAAGGGTGTCCGGTTTTCTGTCGAGTAGTTTATCTATTTCTACTTCCCGGGCAATTTTTTCCACAATAGCATCTATCTTTGTGCGGCTCCGTTTATGACATTTCAAACCATAGGCTATATTCCGCCGTACGGAAAGATGGGGGAACAAAGCCTGATCCTGATACACAAGACCAATACCGCGTTTTTGAATTTGTTTATATGTTACTTCGGTTCCGTTACAATAAATGCTCCCGGAATCTATTGACATAAGCCCCGTTATTGTTTCAAGAAGAACAGTTTTGCCGACGCCTGAAGCGCCAAGCAGAACAAAATATTCGCCTTCGTCGACCTCAAATGAGATGTCGCGTATGAAAAAATCGCCAAGTTGTTTTGACAACTGTTCAACTTTGAGCATAGCTTTTTCTGTGTGAGATGAGCCGGAGTGCTATAAAAAACAAAAGGCAGATACAGATGAATATAACTGAAACGGGTCGTGCGTATTTTAAACCAAAAGCCCCGAAACGTTCATAAATGAGAATCGGTGTTATCATCGGATGATAGGCGATTATAATAACCGCACCGAACTCACTCATGCCGCGTGCCCACATGAGAATTAATCCTGAAAGGATTGTACGCCAGGCCATGGGTATGGCGATAGTAAAAAACACCCTCAAAGGAGAAGCCCCAAGGCTCATCGCCGCTTTTTCCAGATGTTCGGGTACCATGGCAAAGCCGTCCCGGGCTGCGTTAATAAGAAACGGTATGCTGACAAATGCCATGGCAGCCATAATTCCCGCATAGCCGCCGACAAACTGTATCCCTGTTTTGTCAGCGATACTTCCTATAAAAGTATCCCGTGAAAAGATACCAAGAAGCGCAATTCCCGCCGCTGAATGAGGAATGACAATAGATAAGTCGAATATCCCATTAACAAGCTGCTTGCCGGGAAATCGTTTACGGGCGCGTAGATACGCGAACGGTATTGCAGCAAAGGCAAAAAGCATGGTTGCTGCCATTGATGTAAAAAGGGTCAGCCAGATGCTGCTTTGCACTTCCGTGTCATTGATGGTATTTACCAGTTGTCCGGGCGAACATTTAAAAACCATGTTAACCAATGGCGCCACAATAAAAAGAAGAACCAGTCCACCCAGAGCCGCAAAAACGAGATGAACCGGTTCAGGTTTTTTAAAATTCATACGATGACTAGCTCTCATTCGATACAGGCGTTGCATATTTCCTTAGTGCATCAGGGATATTTCGATAGGTATCTGAAGGCGACGGTACCATCGACGGCTGACCATTCTTTTCCATAATGGCCATGCCTTTTGATGCGTTAAGGATAAAGGCAACGAATTTCTCCGCCAGTTCCGGGTTCGGTGCATTTTTGGGAATGGTTATACCATAGACCATAGGTGCACCTTTTTTAGTGACGGTCGTTCCCGGTTTTTTTCCACTGATTTCAATTGAAGCTGTTG
>JAUVGS010000019.1 GCA_030593665.1 Chitinivibrionales bacterium
ATATCTGCTTGCGCACCTCTTTACTCATGCCAATACCCGTATCTTTAATTACGAGCTTTATCCATTTTTTATCCGACTTAGTTTCTATTGTCAATGTTCCTCCATCCGGCATCGCTTGTATAGCATTTACCACTAGATTTACCACTACCTGGTTCAATTGAGATGGGTCCACTGTAATTTCAGGAAGATCAGGTGAAAGTAAACGTATCAGTTCAATTCCACCACTAGTACAACGCCTTTCAAGTAAATATAATCCATCTTCAATTACTTGATTAAGATTTACCTTAAACTTCTGAGGAGGTACCTGACGTGCAAAAAGCATCAGTTTTTTAATTATTTCACGCGCATGAAGTGATTGCGCTATTATTTCCTTGATATCCTCTTCAAATTGAACCGGTATCTCCGGTGCTTGTTCAATTAATTGACCAAGCCCGAGTATATTATTGAGCGGTTCGTTCAGTTCATGGGCAATCCCCGAAGACAGTTGTCCAATAGTAGCTAGCCTGTCTGAATGTATAAGCTGCTCCTGCAATTTCATCCTTTCCTCTTCAACTTCCTGCCGTTCCAGTGTCAAGGCTACCTGTTTGGCAATAGCATCAATCAAATTACGTTCTTCCTTTAAAAACGATTCCCCCGAACCCTTTGGTATTCTCTTTATATAAATAACCTCTACAACACCTCTTTTTTCCCCATCAATAATAATATCCGAAGTTTGTTTGTGATATGCCTTTTTAAAGTCAAAGGTTACATAAACACGATCATCAATAAGAATTCGGCCAACTGTTATTTCCGGGTATTGCCAGGCGGGCGGGATATGTTCTACAATGCCTTGAAAAATCTCATCCTTTGAATCATGTTCCTGCATTATATGCTGCGTTATGCCATATAAACAGGTCAATTCTTTAATACGTTCTTGCAGCGATGCTTCTGTATTTTGATCCACTTGCTTTTTATCTAATGCACCAAGGTCCTCTTTGAAGGAATTTTTTTCTTTCACATTTTTGGAATCAAGATCATCTTTTTCTGAAGGCACTTTACACTTTTTCATTTGCTTCATATTAATTACTTCTCTGTTTCATACTTTGGTAGGGAATAAAAATATGATAAATACCATTTCTATGTTAGAAAAAGGTACAAATGGCCAGATAGTAAAATAGCTCCGTATAGAAAATATTTATTCTTATGAAGAGTTCAGAAACAAATCGGCCACTCGTTAAAAATGAAACCCCGTTGAAAGTATGTCTCTTTACAACAGGGTTTCATCCCTTTACAAAAACGCCTTATTGAATAGCATATCAGCTCGTAAAATGTATATAAACCGCGAGCACCGGTTTGTTTCTTTTCAGCATCATCATTTTATGATAAAACACCGTTACATACAATGCAGATAGTTATCCACCAGGTGTTTTATTTCATCCTGCCGGCGGTATAACCGTTCGCTGAGATCAATGTCGTGGTATGATTTTAGTTTGTTAATTATATTGTCAATTGTTCCTGAAGGAAATACATTATCTCTTTCAAAACACTCGCGTTTCTCCTGTAGATGATCCGCAGACTCCCAACACGATGTTGGAAGGTGCTCAAGACTGTCCAGCCGCGCTTTGTGCTCTTTCTGGAAAATATTCACATCAACATACAGCTCTTTCGCCAAATCCAGCGCGTTTTCCATTTCCAGACCGTGCCGGGCCGCAACAACTAGTCCTGCAAGAAGCAAATAAACATCGGCAGAACCGTCAGGCGCCCTGAACTCAAAGGTCTGCTTTCCCTGAATTTCAGGAAGCTCGCTGGTATCCTGAGGATTTGCATCTGCAATCATGTTTGATTTTGTTGTCCACCCCAAGGGTACCCTTACCAGCACGGAACGGTTCCGGTCACCCCAGCAGATAGTTGTCGGGGCCTCCTGATGAGGGACCAACCGCAGGTATGACGTCGGAATGGTATTGCCGAATGCGGTAAGCGGTGATGCCAGGTCCAGTAATCCTGCAATTGCTTTCTTTGCGGTATCGGTTAATCCCTTTTCATCCGCCATCACATTGACGCCGTTTTTCTCCAGAAGCATGTGGATATGAAGACCGTTACCCGCTTTACCAATTGTAATCTTCGGTGCGAAACTTATATTGACCCCGTTATTTTTTCCAAGCATCCGTAATATCCATTTGGCGATCACCATCTGATCCGCAGCATCTTCAACGTCAACCGGTAAAAACTCTATTTCGTTTTGCTCGAATGTGCCATCTTCATTGGAGAAATTACCTACTTCCGAATGGCCATACTTCACCTGTCCACCACATTCTGAAATATATTTCAGCGCATCTTTTCTGAATGCGCACCATTTTGTAAAAGGGGCGGCTGCGTGATATCCCATTTGATCCTGTATAGGAAACAATTTGTCATCACCATTTTTACCTGTTATCACATAATATTCCAACTCACCAAGTGCTTTGAAGGTGAATCCTGTTGTTTTTTTAAATTCAGCATGTGCTTTCTTCAGTATATTCTCAGGCGCGCTTTCCAGAGGATTTCCCAGATTGTCATAAAAAGAACATAAAATATCCAGAGTGGGAATTTCTGAAAATGGATTTACAAATGCAGTTTTGTATCGAGGAATAACATACAAATCACTTGAAGCGGCATCAACATAGGAAAACAGGCTGGAACCGTCAACCCTTTCTCCTGCTGTTAATAATTCTTCAAGATGTTTTTTGCTGTTAATTGCAAAATTGAGTTGTTTCAGTTTGCCATCTCCGGCAACATAGCGAAAATTTAACATTTCAATTCCATTGCCTGCAACAAACTCAACCAAATCCTCCCGGATAAAATCTGATGCAGGTTTTTTCAGATACTGAACTAACTTATTAGGGTTTAATTGAATCCCGGCTTCTCTCATCTATAGCTCCTTTAAAATTTAACTGCTAAGTATTTCCTCAACGATTCCCTTGTCTACATCCATTACATGTTTAATGCCACTAATCTCCGCTGATTCCCGGGTAAGTGCAGCAATATCATCTCGTGAGATATATTCAAGTGCAAATTTTCGGTTACCGGCCATTAACTGGCGAAGCCCCTGAGCGAGTCTTTCGTAATACGTAAATAAACCGAGTGCGCCGGTGGGTATCTTTTCGAATGCATCGTCACCAAGTTCTTTACGAAGCTCGCTGGCGGTAACAAAAATTTCATCCTTTGAATTCCCGAACCGTTCTATATACACCGGCAACTGATGCTCATCTATCGTTCTGCCGATTGTTTTACCCACCATGGTAGCTGCAATAGGAGCCCGAGCCATGCCGATAAGTTTGACAAAGGGAGCGCCAATAGCCAGGCCTTTAAATATATGATCCTCAAAAGTAAATCCACCCGCTAACGTCAAGGGTGGTACATAGTTACCTTTGTCGGCGAGGAGTTTTGTGTATTGATAGAGTAAGGAATGAAGCTCTACCGGCGGGACACCCCATTCATTCATCATCCTCCAGGGACTCATACCGGTACCGCCGCCGGCGCCGTCCACGGTAAGAAGATCAATTTTATATTTTGATGCGAATAGAACAGCACGGGCAAGATCGGCAGGCCTGTATGCGCCTGTTTTAAGGAAGATATACTTAGCGCCTGCTCGTCGTAACTCTTCAACCCTTTTTGCAAAAGACTCTTCAGTAACCATGCCGACCCGTGAATGCCGCTCAAACTCCTTGAAAGCTCCCTTCTCAAATGCTTTAATAACATTCGGGTCCGTTGGATTGGGTAGTACTATATACCCGCGCTCATACAGCATCTGGGCTTTCTTCAGATTGCGAATTTTAACTTCACCTCCGATATCTTTGGCACCCTGTCCCCATTTCAGTTCAACAACTTCAACACCCAGTTTCTCTATGGCGTATTCCTGTGTGCCAAGCCTGGTGTCCTCAATGTTAGCTTGAACAACAATAGCACCATACCCGTCACGCTGGTGGTCTTTAAAAAGAGCTACCCGCCGTTTTAGATCCACCGTATCGACGACCCTGCCGTTTTTTATCACCGATTCCGGATCCATGCCCACGACATTTTCTCCAATAGTCAAGCCTGTGCCCGCCAGTGCCGTGCCGATTGCCAGTCCTTCCCAGTTGTTTTTTGCAATATCCGTAGACCCGATACCCGGTATTATCCAGGGAAGTTTGAACTTGAGGCCCTTGTCATGACCAAAGGCCACGGAGAGATCCACTGCCGGAAAAATAGCTTTATCACTATCAGCCTCAACGCCGTGAGCGCCGACTGCTGTTCCCAATATGTTAAAATGCGAGTAGTCAACAGGATACTCTTTTTCACTCGCCGTGGTGATAACTCCGAACGGCTGTGGATAAATAACCTCATGCCCGCGGTACGCTGATTTACCGATTTCGCACATGCCAATACAGCCGTCAACACAGGTGACGCACATTCCTGAACCTGGGGTTACAGAGCCTTCAGTCCTGTTCTTTGTCAGCGTTGCTGCTGAAGAATTTACTCTTGAAAAAGACATTGTTTTTCCTCCTTGTATATAGTTATATCACTTTTTTTCAATTTCACAGGCCACACAGGGATCCATATAGCACATCATATCATCGAACGCCTCTTTTTCCACGCAGGGCGGGCTCAGGTTTGCGCAGGCGCCGCATATTGCTTTTTCAGGTTCATTATAAGTGCACCGTAACGAGCACGCCGGACAGACATACATGCAGCCGCCGCATAACCGGCAGACATCGGATTTGATGTCGAAGGGCGTTCCGATGCTGCGCTTCTCACCCCTGCCTCTGAAACCGATAGCCTTTGCCATCATCTGCTCCTCACACATCCTCACACAAAGGCCGCACAGGATACAATCTTCATACTCCTGCCTGAAACGCTGCTGACGTACTTCATATTTGGATGCCAGGTCCTGAATTATCTTTGACTGCGGACAGGACGCCAGAAGAAGCTCGATAATCATTTTTCTGGCTTTTATAACCCGGGAGGAAGCGGTTCGTACTGTTAATCCTTCCTCTGCCGGGTAGGTACATGATGAAACCAGTTTTGCCCGTGCACCCTCCCCGATTTCTACAATGCATAATCTGCAGGCGCCATAGGGCGACAATCCGTCCATATGACAGAGGGTTGGAATAGGAAATCCTAAAAAGCGTGCTGCTTCAAGAAGCGTTGTTCCTTCTTCCACCGAAAGGGATAACCCATTAATTGTAAGCGTAATCATTGTAACCTTTTCTCTGTTATTTACATTTTAAAACACTATGTTATATAAATAGCGTCAAATTTACATACACTTATACACGCGCCGCACTTGACACATTTATTTTCATCAATACGGTGTATTTCCTTCTTTTTGCCGGTGATTGCCTCCTGTGAACAGGCTTTTTTGCATGCGCCGCACCCGGTGCAGTTTTCGTTGATATGGTAATGTATAAGCTCTTTACAGACGCCGGCCGGACATTGTTTCTTGTCGATATGTGTCTTGTATTCATCCCGAAAATATCGCAGGGTTGACAACACCGGATTTGGCGCTGTCTGACCTAATGCGCACATGGTTGTATCTTTAATCATGTTTGCCAGCCCTTCAAGAAGGTCAAGCTGCTCCTTTTCACCTTTCCCTTTAGTAAAATCATCAAGAATCTCAAACAGCCTCTGGTTTCCTTTGCGGCAGGTAAAACATTTACCACATGACTCATCTTTTAGAAAGTTGGTAAAGTATTTAGCCACATCGACCATACAGTTGTTTTCATCCATAACGATCATGCCGCCGGATCCCATGATGGAGCCGACCTTCGCAAGGCTGTCGTAGCTGACAGTAGTGTCAAACAGCTCGGCCGGAATGCATCCTCCGGATGGGCCGCCGGTCTGTACTGCTTTAATGCTTTTTTTTCCTGAAGGCCCTCCGCCGATATCATATACTATTTCTTTAATCGAAATACCCATGGGCACTTCAACAAGCCCGGTGTATTTTACCTTGCCGACAAGAGAGAATATTTTTGTGCCTGAGTTGTTCTTGACACCGACTTTTTTATATTTCTTTGCGCCGTCTTTAATAATAACCGGGATATTTGCCCAGGTTTCCACATTGTTAATGGCCGTCGGTTTGCCATAGATACCTTTCTGGATTGGAAAAGGCGGTCGCTGCCGGGGCTCTCCCATTTTCCCCTCGATTGAGTGAATCAGGGCGGTCTCCTCACCGCAGACAAACGCACCGGCGCCTTTAACGATTTCAATGTCAAACGAAAACCCCGTATCAAGGATATTCGTACCGAGAAGCCCAAGCTCCCGGGCCTGACGAAGCGCAATAATGAAATGCTTTATAGCGAGCGGGTATTCCTTACGGACATAAACAACACCCTGTGTTGCACCGGTCGCATACGCACCGATAAGCATTCCTTCAATGATGCTGTGCGGATTTCCCTCAAGAACACTTCTGTCCATATAGGCACCGGGATCGCCTTCATCAGCATTGCATACCAGGTATTTTCCCGAGCCGTTTTTCTGGTCTGCAAGCAGCTCCCATTTTACACCCGTTGGGAAACCGGCGCCACCCCGTCCCCTGAGGCCGGATTGTTTTATCTCCTCTATCACCCAATGAGAATCGCTTTTTTCCAGGATTTTTATCATTGAACGATAACCGCCGGATTCGATATGGTTATAAATTCTTATAGGGTCAAGTTTTTCGTTTTTCGAGAGAATTGTCCTTACCTGTTTTTGAAAAAACGGGATATCATCCTGCTTTTCTATACGCTGCCCTTTTTCTCCTTTAACAAAAAGCAAATCTTCCAGCACGTCATTTTTAGATACGAAATCAATAATTTTCACCATATCTTCCGGGGTAACCTTTGGATAAAAAATCCTTGACGGCTCTATGAGCACTGATGGCTCCATTTCACAAAAGCCATGACATCCGGTTATCCGCAAACCGATCTTTTCCGACAGTTTTTTTGATAGAAGCTCACGCTTGGCAACCCGTATCAGGTCGTTTGCACCGCTTGCCTGACCACAAGTGCCTGCAGAGATGACAATGGTCGGTGGTTTTTCCTCCGACGAAGTGATAATATCATAGAGTGAATAAAAATCATTGGTAGAAGTCAATTTCTCCATCAATCTGTCTCCTTATAAGTACTCCACGCATCCCGTTATTTTTAATTGTGCCAATTAAATGTTAACCCCCTCAAGGTCCAGCATATGCCGTTTACATCCGTTCCGTGAACAGATATGCAGCATACCGCCGCCGCCCCTGACAATCATCGGTATCATAGGCGCGCCGCACTCCGTGCAGGTTGAGGTTGTTTTAAGCTCCGAGTGGCAATGGGGGCAGAACAGGTTAATTACGGCATTTTTCGGCACCGGGTACTCCAATGTGCTGGTAAAGCTTCCGTAAAAGCTTGACAATCTGAGCCACCCGTGCTTCCGTGCAAATGACATGGTGACTTTAATAGAGGACTTTCCATCAATTAAATAAGAATCATCCATTAGACTGTGATTGCAGCGTGCGCAACTGACATCAACAGGAAAAACTGTTCCATCTTTTTCTACCTCAACAGAGTCCAAGCCATTCCGCGCTCTCTCCAGAATCTTCCCAACGTCAACAACGCGAACATTGGTGAAATAGTAGCCGTCAACCATGACAATCGGACCAAGCGCACACGCTCCCAGGCATGCCACGGTCTCGAGGGTAAATTCTTTATCGGCTGTTGTGCTGCCTGCTGTAATGTTCAGTTGACGTTCAAATTCGTTTGCTATATCAATACCTCCCCGTACATGACAGGCGGTACCGAGGCAGACAGCGATAAGGTGTTTTCCCCGCGGTGTTAAACTGAATGATTTATAAAATGTGGCGACACCATAGATATCAACGAGAGAGCTCCCTGTCTCTTCAGCGACTATTTTCAGCGCTTTTTCCGGGAGGTATCCATAATCCGCCTGAATATCTTCAAGCATCGATATAAGCCCGTTATTTTTCCCGTTATTCTTATTAATTATTCCAGAAACATTTTCCATCACCATCGTTCACCCCCAATGTAAAGAGATCGGTATTAAAACAAAGCCAATTTCTTATTGATATTCCTCACAGTGCCATATACCGCCGGGAAGCCTGGCTGCGTTACAGAAAGAATTATTTTCACAATTAATACATAATCCCTGAAATTCATCGGAATACGTTTTAACAGCAGTTTGTGTCTTATAAGGGTTGTTTTTCAGCGGCAGAGCAGATTCTATCTGCGGCTCAGGTGTACAGACATCATACTCCTCGCAACATATAACAGGACCTTGAACAGTCGTCAGAAAAGAACAATGCTCTTTATTAGTACAGTTAATGCAAAGTCCGGTAACTTCTTTTTGTAGAGTCATAGCAGTCTCCTTTTAGTAATAATGTTTAATGTATGGAGCATTTGCTAAACATAAGGCAATCTCTTTAAGCGCAATTAGTATGCCATGAAATCGGATAGTATGTTTTTATCAGAGTGAGGGTGCTGAAAATTACAGAGGATCAGCAATAGGAGTGGTAATTAGTGCTTGGCCGAAAATTAGGTAAAACTGTCATTTCGAACGAAGGGAGAAATCCTTCTTTCCTAAGAATCAACAACTTACAGATTTCTCCCTACGGTCGAAATGACAAAAATACGCATTTCCGGCCAGACACTAATCAGGGAATTCTAGAAATTGTCATTGATAAGAAAACGGCCATACAGGCGTATTAAAATGTGGGTAAATATGAACCGGTGGGTTGTTTTTCCCCAGCACTAATTGGTAATATTGTCTCGTTTCATTTTTTCACGGAGGGTCTTTCTGTCAATCTGCAGTATTTCAGATGCACGGGTCTTATTACCATCGACACTTGCCAGCACATTGCGAATATGCTCAACCTCAACTTCAGCCAGAGATCTGTTTAACCCGGATCCTCTCAGGGCTGAAAAACGCATAAGTGAAGGAAGGTCGGGAACTTCAACGATTTCATCATCGTTCATGAGAACGATACGCTGTACAACGTTTTCCAACTCTCTTACATTTCCCGGCCAATGATAATTTTTCAGCACTTCCAGAGCTGTCTCGGAGAAACGGGGTATGGGTTTGCCCAATTCCCTGGAATACTTTGACGCAAAATGGTTAACCAGCAGGAGTACATCTTTCCCCCGCTCCCTCAGGGGCGGTATCTCAATGGTGATAACATTTATTCTGAAATAGAGATCTTCCCTGAACGTTTCTTTGGTTATAAGATTCTTCAAATCCTTATTGGTCGCGGCAATAATCCGCACATCCACTTTCCGTGAATTTGTGCTTCCTACCATTCTTACCTCTTTATCCTGAAGTACCCTGAGGAGTTTAACCTGCATGTTGATACTGGTTTCCCCTATCTCATCCAGGAAAATGGTACCTCCATCAGCCGTTTGAAAAAAACCGGCTCGCGTTTCATGCGCCCCGGTAAAGGCGCCTTTCATATATCCAAACAGCTCACTCTCAAGCAATGTTTCCGGGATACCACCGCAGTTAATAGGGATGAATGGCGCAGAAGCTCTTTCACTGCTGTAATGAATAGCTCGTGCCACAAGCTCTTTGCCTGTCCCGCTTTCACCGGTTATCAATGTTGTTGCAGAAACCGAAGCTGTTTTTTCTATAGTTTTAAAAACTTTTTTGATAACAGAAGATTCACCAAGTATACCGTGGACAGGAGAATATTCTACGGAAGCCTTTGAACCTGCAGCCAAATTACTTTTTCTTTTATCAAGCGCACGTTGAACAGCGGTAAAAAGCTCTTTATCGGTAAAAGGTTTGGGAAGGTATTCATCCGCTCCGGCCTTTACCGATTCTATAGCTCCCTTTATACTCGGGTATCCCGTTATTGCTATTATTTCCATATCTTTGTAGTTATCCCGGATATGTTTGATAAGATCAATACCACTGACCTTCGGCATTTTTATATCGGTAATGATAAGCTCAACAGGTGTAGCCTCCAGGAATTTTATTGCATCATAAACACTCTGTGCGGTAAAAACCCTATACCCTTCGGAGGTAAGGTTCCTTTGAATTACCTCCAGAGTATCGGTAACATCATCAACAACAAGTATTTTTTTCTTTTTATCCGACTTAGTTTTCATTTTATAACCCTGTCTCTGTTCAAATTTTAGATTTTGGATTTTAGATTTTGGATTTCAACCCTGAACCCTTGAACCCAGAACGGTTACCTCTATTTTTGGGTCACCTGCGGTTATAGGTAATTTTATTTGAAAACAGGTGCCAACGTTCTCTTTGCTTATCACATCAATCGATCCTCCATGAGAAGTAATTATACCATGAACGACCGCCAAACCAATACCGGTACCCTTATCAATATCTTTTGTTGTATAAAATGGCAGGAATATTTGCTCCATGACCTCATTACTCATACCAATACCGGTATCTTCAACATAAATCAATGCCTGCCCATTCATTGCCTCTGTTCTGACAGTCAGTGTGCCTCCATTCGGCATTGCCTGAATAGCATTAACGATTAAGTTGACAAGTACCTGGTTGATCTGACCCGCATCAGCAGTAATTTCCGGTATCTCCGGTGATAACGATTTTTTCAATTCAATTCCCTCTTTTTCCAACCTGCCTTCGAAAAGGCCAAGGCTTTCATCGACAACTTTATTTAATGTTATCTTTGCTTTTTTAGTGGGTGTCTGCCGCGCAAAAATTAAAAGCTTCTTTACAATTTCCCTTGCATACAGAGAAGCGGTTTCAATCTTTTCAAGGTCATGCTCAGCCTGTTTTGGCATTTCAGGATTTTTCATAACAAGTTGGGTAAATCCCAGAATATTCCCCAACGGCTCATTCAACTCATGTGCTACGCCGGCTGCAAGCTGCCCTATTGTGGCAAGCCTGTCCGCATGAATAAGTTGCTTTTCCAATGCCTTCTTTGCCTTCTCAGCATCCTGTCTTTTAACCAGTAAGGCAATCTGTTTGGCAATAGCATCGATGAGGTTTCGTTCCTCTTTTAAAAACGGCCCCTCTGCAGCTTCCGGCATTTTCTCTGTATATATAACCTCTACGGCACCTCTTTTTTCGCTATCAATCATAATATCTGATGTCTGCTTATTATATCCTTTTTTAACAGCGGATG
>JAUVGS010000230.1 GCA_030593665.1 Chitinivibrionales bacterium
AAGCTCATTCCAATCTATATCAGGGTTACCCTTAAATTCATTCTCATAAAAATCAGTTATCCCTTGTAAGGAAAGTTTTTCATACTGAAGAGTGATGGTGGCTTCGTTGTCAGAGGGTTGTACTTTTCCACCAGGTGGTACCGATGCTTGAAAGTATGCAGACATGGATAGCCCTGGAAAGGCTACACACATTATACATACTAAAAGTAACGATGCTTTTTTCATAAGATTACTGAATTTTATTTCTTTATGCCTTCGTGTCTTTGTGGCAAAATAGTTCGTTTTTATTTATTTAAACATTGCAATAAACATCCCTGCGGCAGCAGCGGAGCCGATAATGCCTGCCAGATTCGGCCCCATGGCGTGCATTAATAAATAATTTTTCTTATCATATTCCTGCCCCATCAACTGGGATACCCGTGCAGCCATCGGAACAGCCGAAACACCGGCCGAGCCGATTAACGGGTTTATTTTATCCTTTAAAAATCGGTTCATTATTTTTACGGTAAGAATACCTCCAATAGTACAGACACTAAAATCTATTAATCCTATACCGAAAATAAAAAGCGGTTTCCAATGTAAAAATTTATCTGCCTGCATTGTGGCGCCGACTGATATGCCGAGAAAAATTGTTACTATATTCATAAGGGAACCCTGTGCCGTATCTGAGAGCCGGTCAACAACACCACTCTCCCGCATCAGGTTACCGAGCAGAAACATTCCCATAAGGGGTATAACCGAAGGAACCAGCAAGGCGATTATTGCGGTCGCGATAATAGGAAAGAGTATTTTCTCCCGCCTGGAAACCTTACGTAATTTTTTCATTTTAATGGTACGTTCCTGCGGGGTTGTCATGAACCGCATGATAATCGGTTGAATGATCGGGACCATTGCCATGTAGGAATAGGCAGCCAGTGCGTTCGCGCCTAACAGTTGCGGTGCAAGGTGTTGCGTTAAGTAAATTGTCGTGGGGCCGTCTGCACCGCCGATTATTCCCACTGAGGCGGCCTCCTTTAAAGTAAAACCCGCCAGTATTGCGCCGGTAAAGGTAACAAAAACGCCTAACTGGGCGCCTGCCCCGATAAGCAATGACTTCGGGTTGGCTATTAACGGCCCCAGATCGGTCATGGCTCCCAGGCCGAGAAAAATGACACAGGGAATAACTTCCCATTCAATACCATAATGGTAGATGATATTGAGCAGTTCACGATGGCCATTTTCGGTAAAACCCATCAGGGGGGTTAACGGAAAATTGACAAGGAATATGCCGAATCCGATAGGAAGCAGGAGAAGCGGTTCATGCTTTTTGGCAATAGCAAGATACATGAATACACCTCCAATGCCCCACATTACAGGCATTTTCCAGGTTAGATTCATGAAACCCGTTGTCCTGAGAATGCCGGTGAGCATCTCAATTATTTCAACAAAAGTCATGAGCGATCTTCTCCGATAGTAATAAAATAATATTTACTTTCAAAAGAGTATACAATACTTCATTTCGGTACCCGCGTTTGCATGTACTTCCGGAATGATAGCTTCACCTATGAGAAAAAGGTATATGAACGTTATCTGTTTGCTTTTCGTATACCGAGCTGGTCCATTGCAACTATCCATTTGCAGATATTCGTAGACCCTTCGACCAGTTGATACGTTGGGGCATCACGGTAATACCGTGCAACCGGATACTCAGTTGAATAGCCGTAGGCTCCCAGGGTTTTCATGGCAACCTGTGATGCTTTGACGGCTATCTCACCTGCCAGGTATTTCGCCTGCGCGACTTCAAGGTTGTTTCCCAGTTGTCCCTGATCCTTCTGCCATGCTGCTTTATACACCATTAACCGCGCAGCTTCGAGTTCACAGGCAACCTGGGCTATGATATCCTGATTCATCTGGAATTCACGGATTAGTTTTCCGAATTGTTCCCGTTCGTTACAGTAGGTCGTTATTGCATCGAGACATGCCTGGGCGACCCCGATACCGCCGGCTGCGGCTGAGAGGCGGGTCTGGTTGAGCGAGCCGAAAACGATCCGGGCGCCGTCACCGGGATTCCCCAGAAGATTTTCTTTCGGCACTTTGGTGTCTTCCAGTACAATTTCACCGGTCGGCGAAGAGCGTGAGCCCATTTTGTCAAGGTCTGTGGTGGTTACGCCGTTCAGGTTTTTCGGTTCGATGACAAACGCGGAGAGTCCCTTTCCCCGCGCTTCCCGGTCGGTGTATGCATAAAAAAGAAGAACATCGGCGATGGTTGAATTCGAGATCCAGGTTTTTGTCCCGTTTACCAGCCAGTGATCTCCTTTGTCAACAGCCGTTGCCTTCATGGCCATTACGTCGGAGCCTGCATTCGGTTCGGTAATAGCAAACCCGCCTACAGATTCAGCGCTTACCAGTTTGCTGATATACTTCTGTTTCAGAGCGTCACTGCCATAGGTAAGAATTGTATAGGCACACCCCAGGCACTGCATATTAATTTGCACCCGCAGGGAGCTGGAAGCCCGGGCAATTTCTTCGGTACAGATCATGGCTGCCAGCCATCCCATGTTGTTGCCGCCGTATTCCTCGGGAATGACGGTTTCGAAAAAGCCAAGTTCCGCCATTGGTTTAATAGCTTCCTCGTAGGGAAAATAATGCTTCTCATCCCACTCATCTGCAAAGGGCGCAATTTTTTCCGCGGCGAAATCACGGACCATTTCACGAAGCATTTGTAGCTCATCGCTTAATGTAAAATCCATATAGCTCTCCTTGTATCTTTTCGATTGTTATGCGTATGCTGATCACACACCATATACAACCATACGTGGTTTGTCAAGATATCCTGAAAATCCGGTAAAGAATATGTAGGAATATAGATGGAAAAACATACGAAAAGCAATAAAAACAGCACACCGTACCGGCATCTGTTGGTACTGTTATTATATAGAATTACAGGTGTGGATACGGTTTACATAAAAAGAGCAAAAAGAAATTTGATATTCTCGGTGATAAAGGAGCTATGCATGTCGATGTTCAGGATCAGATGGTGCATCAAAGTACGCATCGGTATACCTATCCCGGAACCCTGGTGTTTGACATGCATGGGCAGAAATACGACTTTCCATTATACATGTTTGATTCGTTTATCGAAAGTGTAATGCATGGTACAAAGCCATTAGCTACCGTTGAAGAGGCCTATGAAATCACGCGTATAATTGAAGCAGTACACCACTCAATTGCTGCTGGCCGGCCGGTAGTGTTATAACCCGGTAGGTAACCGGCAAAAATACGTGCATCAATCAGAATGCGCTTTTTCCTCGGAAAGACATTTTATTATACCGGGCACTTTTTATATTATATGGTTCAGTTTATAAATTATTAATTCTCTATAGTGATGGTCAGCTCAGATACATGGAAGCAATTAAAGTTGCTATCTGTCAAATCACACCGCACGGTGATAAAGAAAAAAGTATCCACCATGCCCTTACTCTCATAGAAGAAGCTGCTGGCAATGGTGCGCGCCTTATAAGCCTTCCTGAGATATTTTATTATCCATACGATTTACTTGCATTACGGCGCGTTGCAGATACTGATACTACCACGCTCGAACGATTACAGCAGGTGGCAAAGAGGTGTGGTGTGTATCTCTGTACAGGTTCTCTTGCCGTTAAGACGGGGAGAACTATTCGCAACACATCGTATCTCATCGATCCCTCCGGAATGATTCGGCTTGAATACAGCAAAACGCACCTCTTTGATGTTAATTTCGATGGATTGCGTGTTCGTGAATCGGTTATTTTTACACCCGGCAATGAGATAAAGGTTGTTACCACACCCATCGGAACATTGAGTATTCTCATCTGTTATGATATCCGTTTCCCGGAAATGTCTCGTGCCTGTGCTCTTAAAGGGGTGGAGATACTCATTGTGCCGGCGGCGTTTAACACCATAACCGGACCGGCGCACTGGCACGTGCTTATGCGTGCACGGGCAATTGAAAACCAGGTGTTCCTGCTCGCCGCATCACAGGCACGGGTTGAGAGTTCTGCGTATGTAGCGTATGGCCATTCGCTGATCGTTGATCCATGGGGGACGATTCTTGCGGAAGCGGGAGAGAATGAAGAAATAATATACGCTGATTTACAGTCACAGGTTTTAACAGATACGCGAAAGCAGATGCCGTTACTTTCACAGAGGAGACCGGACCTTTATCAGGTGTAGTTACCTCTTCTAATTCAGTGAAAACCGGCTATAATCAGGCAGGCAATCGTTGTCTGTTCGGTTTTGCTGACGGAAAGCCATATCAATTTTGGTTTATTTAACTTTCGGCAGCTAATTGTTTGGGCAATAAAATATTTTGGCGTATGTTATATGGTCTGATATATTTTCAATATCCTGCAAATGAAGTGTGATACGAAGGTTCTAACGCGGGATAAACCCGCAAGTAAGTTCCTTATCAGATTTCTTTCTAAAAAACAAGAAAGTAATCTGTAAGGTTCTAACGCGGGATAAACCCGCAAGTAAGTTCCT
>JAUVGS010000556.1 GCA_030593665.1 Chitinivibrionales bacterium
TGCTGACATGCCAGTACCATAATCCATAATCAGGCAAGCTTGCTGAATAGCTGACAGCGCCACTTACAAATGCCGAAGCCGGTGTGGCAAAGCCAACGTCCTCATCCCATTCAACTTTATATTCAGAAGCCCCGGAAACGGGGTTCCAATACAAGGTTGGTGTCATATCAGGTGTTGGGTCCGGCGTGTATGCAATCAGGGCCGGCGCTGTACTGATAACAAATTGATCAGCAGGACAATACTCAACATAGCCGTCTTTATCACTGCTGACTTTCCAGTAAACGTTTCCCTGCCATAGAGTTGGGGTATTATAAGTCGTTGCACCACTCGTTGTAGTGTATTCTAATGGGGAAGAGAAACCAGTGTTATCATCTATATGGACACGGTAATTTGACGCGCCGGAAAGTGAATTCCAGTATAGCGTCGGAGTTAAATCAGGCGTTGGGTCCGGGGAAAACGGAATAAGAAGGGGAGCGCCGGTAATATTAAAATAATCAAAGGAAGAATAATTACTCAATCCGTTAAGATTGTCACTGACATGCCAATATATATCACCCGCCGATAGATCACCGCCCGGTGTATAGTTTAAAGCACCGCTTACTTCTAAAGAAACTATTGTAGGTGCAAATCCACTATTGTTTGCTATTTCGATTTTATAATTTGTTGCACCAGATACCGAATTCCATTGCAGGTTCGGGGTAAAATCATTTGTCGGGTCCGGCGCATATGGAATAAGAGTCGGTTGCGCAACAATAATGCCTAATGAACAGACGACAATCACCAATGCGATTTTTCCTCTTTTCATCAAACTCACGATATTAACTCCCTTGTAATATAGCTTCTAATTTATTCTTCAAATCTAAAATCTTCTCGTTATCAGGATTAATTTTCAATACCTTATTACAATGCACCAGCGCTGTCTGCGGCTGCCTGATATAGTAATAACAAAATGCAAGCATCACAGTATTCGGCGTATAATCAGGAAAATGTCCATTCGAAATTGCTGCATATTTAATCGCATTTACCCAATCTTTTTTGCGGTAATAACAGGATGCCGTGTTAAAGGCAATATTGACATAGTTCGGCGCGAGTCTCTGCACCTGCTTATAATCGTCAATAGCTTTATCAAAGAGGTTCATATTAAAATTGACATATCCCCGCTGGTAATAGGCCTCAACCTCTTTTTTTTGCAATGCCAGGGATTTATCAAGGTATTCCAGGGCACTGATATAATCTCCCTTTAACGTTTTTATCGATGCCCGGTGTACATATACATCTGAAATATAATCAACGAAAGCTGTCTTCCCGAGGCTGCCGAAAACCAGAATTACCAGAACAATACCTATTCCCCTCAATTTTATATTATTTGCCACTCTGTTATTGACAGTTACTGTTTTTGTTTTCATCGTCCCATTCAGGTGTAAATAGGCTATACCGAACATAACCCATAGAAAAAATACGGAAGACATATACCGGGTTGCCACGGTAAACGTACTGTAACACAGATATCCGGTGATGGAACAGAACAGACAGATAAGAAGCAGTTTTCGACCGGGATTATCGGTAATGAAGGCCTGTTTTAGCAGTCGGTAACCAAGGAGCAGTACAATCCCCAGATAGGCAAGCAGTGCAAACAGGCCGTATTCCACCCAGGTTTCGAGAAAATCGTTATGCACATGGTTAAGAACCGTATTCGGGTCCTGGGTCAGGGTTTTGTGTTTTTCATTCTGCGGATAGGAGATTACGAAATTGCCGGGGCCGACACCGAAAAAGGGATATTTTGCGAT
>JAUVGS010000256.1 GCA_030593665.1 Chitinivibrionales bacterium
GGCAGTGATACCCATGCTATCGAAGAACTCGGGCTTGATGATTCTATTCAGCCATACCTGCTGGAGGAAGCCTTTCCTGAATCACTATTAGTAAACAGTACTGCGGAAAAGGCATTTGCTTTTATTGAAGAGCGGAAGAAAAATAAACAATAAATGAAAGCCAATAATTATTACATGGCCATAATCGCTGATTGAGGGATATCATCAGGGGTTGTTTTCTTTTTATCATAGGTAATCGGGAATGCGCGTAACAGATCGCCTGGCGGTGCGTTTTCTTTCCTTTCCTTCGTCTTTCGTTTATAGTACCGCTTCCGGGCATCATTACTCAGATGATTTTTCCGTTTTTCAACAACCTGTTCCCACGTTTTTTCTTCATCAAGATCAAACAATTCATGCATGAGTTTTAAATAGTAGGCTGCTGCTTTTGAATAGAGTCTATTGATAAAAAGTGTTTTTCCCTCTCGCATACACTCATCAAATGTCGTGTCATAAGGGATTGTTGTGTTCGTTACTTTTCCGGGAAAAAGCTCTTTGAGACTGGCAAGATACTTTTTCTGAGATTTAGTGTTTTTATAGAAGTTGGGAATAATTTTTGAAACATAGCATTCGTTGCGAAATTTATGTGAAATTATTCTATGGATGTCATGAATGCCGTTAATGGCAAAATATGAGAGTTCTGTTGGTACGAAGATTTCATCCGAAGCATGAATAGCTGCTTCCTGCAGGATATCAAGGCCGGGACCGTTGTCTATAAGAACGAAATCGTAAAACTTGTATAGTGCACAAAACAAGAAGGTCTTTTGGAGTATAAACGGGTCTTTCGCTTCAGTGCTGCACAGCCCACTCTGTGAAGTTACGATGTGGAGATTTTTAAGACCGGTTTCACGGATAGAATGCATGAAGTTCTTACCGGCATTTCCAAGAGACGAAAGATAGACATCCCGAATATTCGGCCGATACGTTTTATTGCCAAGCAGTAATGAAAGGTTATGCTGGCCGTCATTATCAATAGCAAGGACACGAAACCCCGCTAACGCTAATGCCTGAGATGTACTAACCGTAAATGTAGTCTTTCCTACCCCACCCTTATAGTTGAGTATAGAGATAACTTTCATAATAGTTAGTTTCTGTTAACAAAATTAACAACTGCGTCCCCGGAATTCTCCTCCGAGGAGGCAAAGCGCAAGCCTACGTTTTGCCTTAGGGGACGATGATAGGCGTGTGTCTAAAATATAGATATCTCTATAAAATGTAGTGCTATGTTTATGTAGCGATGATATTATCTAATTTATAACAAAACCGGCGGAAAATACAAATAATTGTTATATCTTGTGTACTCCAAGTTCTTCCAAAAACATAAGGGGTTGATTTTATTGCAGGTTATAAGACTCTTCTATACGGTGTAAAGCACCATCTTGGCGTAATATACTTGAATAAAGATGAAATTCTGTTACCTTAAAGGGCTCGATTTTAAAAAGGCTGTTTTGGGTAAGAAAGGGAATAATGGCTGCTGGTGATGTGCGTCCTTTAAATCTTGCTAAAGTAATGTGAGGGTGAAATTTTTTGCGATCTGCTGAAATGCCAAGATTGCTGAGGCATTTATTTATGGCATGATAGAGATTGAGGAGTTCTTGAGAAGGTTGTAAACCAGCCCAGAGTATTCGGGGATTTCCCCTGGGAGGGAAGTGTCCTACCCCCTTGATAGTTAAATTAAACGCCGGGATAGAAACCGTATCCAGTGAGCTTTGGATATCATAGAATAGGCTCTCGTCACAATTCCCAATAAAATGAACCGTCACATGTATCTGATCAGATGGTAGCCAACGTGCATTTTTAATCCCAAAGCAGATGTTTTGCAGTTGTTCACTAATCGAAGGGTCCAATTGTAATGCAATAAATAATCGAAGCATGGTAAAAAATTCTGTTTAGAGTAATGTACCTTATTACACAGGATATATTTTTGAAAAATAGTAATATAATGCAGGTAGAGAATGTAAGTAAAGGTTTTTAGGCAATCTTGTCCCGAATATAAGAGTGCCACGGGCACCACAACCAGTGAGGATTTAAACTATGATTCCTGTTGTTACCACTGCAGAAATGCGCCGTATCGATGAGCAGGCGATACAAGGTGATATTGCCACCGGCTTCTCCTATATGCAGAAAGCCGGAATGGGTCTGTATGATACGGTTTTACAAATGGGGCTTAGCCGGAATTCAGACGAAATAGCAATTGCCTGTGGTAAAGGAAACAACGGAGGGGACGGGTATGTCGTTGGCAGACTACTCATTGATAAAGGGTATCATGTCATGTGCTTTGGCCTTTGTGAAGGAGAGTCTTTAACCGGTGAAGCTCGTCGTGCATTTGATGAATATATTGCGAAAGAGGGAAATTATTTCCATATTGACGATACTGCGGATTTGGAGGGGTTCGGGCGTTTCTCGCTTATTATTGATGCGCTGTTGGGAACCGGTGTGCAGGGCAATCCCCGTGGATTATTTGCAGAGGTGATTAAGGTAATAAATCTTTCCGGTAAACCCGTCGTCGCTGTTGATACACCGTCAGGGCTTAATAATGATACCGGCCGGCCGGCTCACCCGGCAGTGAAGGCTGATTATACCGTTACTATGGGATACCCCAAAATCGGTCAGCTTTTTTATCCGGGACGGTCATTCATCGGAAAGCTTGTTATCAAAGATCTCGGGTATCCATTAGAGATAGCAGAACGTAATAGTTCCGGATTGTATCTTCCGGCACAGGGAGATTTTAAAAAACTCGTTCCACCGCGAAAACCGGCAGGATCTAAATTTGATCATGGATTAGTATGTATGATCTGCGGCTCACGTGGAATGACCGGATCTGCGGAACTTGCAGCAATGGCTGCTCTGCGTAGTGGTTGTGGTATGGTACATTGTGCGGTACCTGAATCTATTGTCCCTGTGTTGTCAGCGAAAGTTACCGAACCGGTTCTTCATGCATTTGCCGAAACCCGGGAAGGGTTCCTGGCATCATCAAATAATAATGCCTTGCTTCAACTGGCTTCTTCCATGCAGGCTGCACTCATTGGGCCGGGTATATCACATTGCAGTGACACGAGTAAATTAGTCAGGGAGCTGCTTGAAAAGATTTCGATACCGGTTGTACTTGACGCGGATGGCATAAATGCATTTAAAGGATATACCGAAGAGTTAAAAAAACATGCGCATGATGTCATTCTCACCCCGCACATAAAGGAGTGGGAGCGCCTTTTTGGCCTTCCGCCTTCAGAACCGGTCGCTTTAATTAACACCATTGCACAGAAGGCGCAGGAATTCTCAATGACCGTTATTTTTAAAGGGAATCCGAGCATAGTCGCTTCCCCTGTAGGAAAGGTGGTTGTTCTTCCGGTTGGCAATTCCGGTATGGCTACTGCGGGGTCAGGGGATGTGTTAAGTGGCATTGTCGTTTCACTCATGGCACAGGGTTGTGCACCTTTTGATGCTGCGGTACTGGGTACTGCTATACACGGATGTTCAGGAGAAATTGCCGGTAAAGCTTTAGGAGAATATTCTGTAATTGCCAGTGATTTGACAAATAATATTCATACCGTGTTTAATAAATTTACCTCACAAGAAAACTATGGAATACTTTTTGAATAACCGGGGAGATATACACAATGAGCAATTTGCCTGATTGGCATTCAATCTACAAACTATTTCTTGGTTTTATCCAGCAGGAGGCAATTGGACTTGTTATTGTAATTGGATTGATCTCGGTGATTGGACGGATAGTATTAAGTACTGCTACCAAATATGTGCAGAATGATAAAAAGAAACATGCAATAAAGAAATGGACACGGTATATTACGGCAATTTTTATTGTGTTTTGGATTCTCATCCTCTACAATTCACATGTACAGCGGGATACACCATTTTATCTGTTCCTGATTGGTATCTTTCTTGCAGGTGTTGCCATATCAATGCGTGATGTGTTTTCAAATTTTGTCGGCTGGATGGTTATTCTTTCAAGTAAAGGTTTTAAAAATGGAGACCGGATAAAAGTTGGAACAATTAAGGGTGATGTGATTGATGTTGGTATTTTACGAACTATAGTTGCGGAAATCGGCGATTGGGTCGAAGCGGATCAATCAACCGGAAGATTGATCAGTATGCCGAACAGTATCATGCTCACCCAGGAAGTTTATAACTATACCCAGGGGTATGATTT
>JAUVGS010000509.1 GCA_030593665.1 Chitinivibrionales bacterium
ATTTCAAATGACGGATTGGTCGGACTTGACGTATCCCTGGAAGTTACAATCTTTACATTACCCGAAGGAAAAGTACCGCCAAGCATTGAAGTTAAACCATTTCTAAGAGCATCCAGTACCTTTGAATAGGATGGGCTCTTACTGCCGTTGCCGTTTTTCTTTACCGCTATTATTGTCTTATCTGTCACCTGCTCAGGGAACAGGGCTTCATACGCCTCTCCTTTATCCTTTATCTGGGTAAGATGCATCACTGCATAATCGACCATATCCTGAATGCGGGAAGCAACGGCTGTTGAGCCGTTCATTGACCCTTCGTCATATGCTTTTACAACCCGTGATTTGTCCTGAAAGATACTTTTCGCTGATAGCGAAGATACTGACGAAACAGTCGCTCCGGCGGCTGCGGCAGAAGCTGTTTTAATAAAATCCCGGCGTGAAATATCTGGTGACATTAATCCCTCCCTCCAAAATGTATTCAAACATTAGGCTATGTATAATATACTCCAACAATAAGTACTTTTCGTATTAAATATCAAAGTATTATCCCATTTTTCTTAAAAAGAATTATTATGAGGAAATTTACCAGATTCAACCAATTCGACCTTGAGCTGAGTCTTGGCGGGTATACGGATATTGAACTGTTAAAAAATGATGCGGAGGATTTTCTGGATGTGTATAAATCAAAGATTGGTAAGTTTTATTAATTCTCAATTATATTTCTAATCTCTTTTGTTACTAGTTGCTGTTCTGTAAACAGTTTCTTAATCTCGTCTGAAGTAAAATCCCTGTTTTCCGGGAATTTCCCGGTTTTTTCACGCCCGATCATGATATACCTGCATATGGCATTGGTTATATTGCAATTTACTAAATGAGTCTCATATAATTGAGCACCGGTCAGTAAAGCACCGCTTAAATTCGTATGCATCAGAGTCGAATTACATAAATTTGCATTCTCAAGGCATGCTTCACTGAGATCGGCCATAATCAAATTACAGCTACTGATCCGCGCACATGTAAAATTAACCTTCGTTAAAATAGCGTCGCCAAAATCAACACCCTCACAATTAGCCTCACTGAAGTTGGCATTTTCCAGGTTACTCCGGCTAAACAAGGTGTGAGATAGCATAGCGCCATATAAATCAATACCACGCAGTGTGTCCATTTCACAAAGATCAGCGCCGGTTAAATCGGGTACTGTCTCAGGATTCTCTTTCCGCCAATTATTCCAAATGGCAATATCACCTTTTTCCAGAACATTAAATAACAGTTCTAAATGTTCACGGTTGCCTTCAAATTCAGGTTGTTCATTAAAACTTTTCATAATTTTCTTTTTAAAATGGTTGGCGTATGACTTATCAAAAAATCACAAAAGGCTGACACGCTTATGCCAGCCTTTGTGTAAAAAAAACACATTTCAATATGCTATTTTAGATTTACTTTACCGGTATACTCCTGTTGACCCACCTTTAAGGCGTATATATAATTCCCGGCAGAAACCCGGCTACCGCTTAAGGTGTTGCCCTTCCAGACATACCGGTTACCAAGCTGTTGATGCGCCCAGATCTTCCTTCCGCTCATATCAAATACCGACAGCTCTGATCTCTGACCAATCTGCGGTGGAAAGGAAAAGGTGATAGTGGAACCGCTGGAGACAGCAACACGAATATTATTATTGGCGGTCTTTACCTTCTGACTAATCGGTGTCGGATCACTATATGGAGGCCCAATTTCGATTATATCCATCTCATCAGGATCGCAGGTACCGAGCTTGGTTGCCTTTTTTAATTGATTATCCCCTGTAGCCAGCCTCGATGAACTTGGACTGCCATTATCTTCCATAACACGAATGGTATTATAGTCAACTGCGATTATATCTGCGCTCATAATAATAGTGTTGGCAGTGAAGTTTGTTTTGGTGTTTGGACCATCCCGATTGTTACCAACCAGAGCATCCATCATGGACAATACCTGCTTACCTTTCACAAGTGAATTCAAGCTAACATTGTACAACCAGCTTTTATTTGCATTATGCAGGTCACTTGAGGAGTTATTTATATAATTCATCGTATTTTTACAGGACAGAGTTACACCATAACCCGTACCATGGCAATGGGCTACCGGGCAATTAATGATATAATCATAGCCCGCTAACTTACTTTTCATGTTGCTCCCGCTACAATGT
>JAUVGS010000306.1 GCA_030593665.1 Chitinivibrionales bacterium
GCTGAAGTGTTTACCGATTCTGCCGGTTACTATGTGAAATTCATGCAAGAAGGAACATATACCCTTACGTTCAAACATGATGATTATGTAACAAAAAAAATTCCCAATTTTGCATATTATAACTATGAAAAGAAACATGAATTGAATGTCAAGCTCTGGCCAATAGATCCAACGGGTGTTGCGAACAATGCTGATGTTATTACCAAGGCTGTTAAAATCACTCCCTGTAAAAACGGCGTTATAATCGATCCCGGCAAACTTGGCAACAATGTAAGAATCGGCATTTATTCTATAAGCGGTAAGCTGGTAACTATGGTACCTGTTACAACAGCTTCAATCATTAGATGGGATGGAAGGGACAATAACGGAAAGGCCATAAGTAACGGGTGTTATGTTTTGAAAATTATGAATAATAACCAGAAACTTTCAAAGAGTTTTATTCTGAACAGATAATTCCTGTCCTATACTTTCTTATAGAAAACGTTGGTGTGATTCTTTCATGCCAGCGTTTTTTTATTAACCATTCTATCCTGTGAAAACAACGACTGGCAATTACCGGATTCAACACATTGAATCCCTGGGATCCAATCATCAAACTGTTAAAGAAAATAAAAAGGGGCAGCAAAACTGCGGCCCTTTTTCAATCATCTCTTGCCGGAATAGGCGCTCTGTCACCGGGTTGTCAATTACGACACAAGATGCTTCCCGTTGCACCCATTATCTAACAACCTGCATCCGCCTCGTAATACACTCTGCGCCATTTTTGATATGATAAAAATAGATACCTGTTGATACGTCTTCACCGTATTTATCTATACCGTCCCAAACAATACAACCTGCGGTATATTTTATCTGCCATTCACGAATCAGGCGGCCATTGTTTGTATAAATAGCAAGCCTCGCATCAGGAGCAACAGTATGCAGCCTGTAGAAAATCTTTGTCTGCGAGACAAATGGATTGGGATAGTTACGCAATGCTTTTACTGCCTGAACATGCGTGTTTGAAAACCCGGCAAAGGTTCCCTGGCTCTCCGCATAGTACACGTGCGCATCAGGCTCGCCGATATAGGGGTGGTTTTCGCTTCTCCCTGATTCATCCGATGCATGTATATAGTAAGCCATCTCCGCACTCTCTTTCTGCTGCGGAATAATAGCTTTATACGTATCCCCGGAGACCTTCTCAAGTTTTATCGTAGAGAACTTGGATTGGCCTTCGGGTTGATAAAACACCAATATGGAGTCTGTAATCAAATTTTCCCCGCTATAGGGAATAATCGTTGCTTCGATAATATATCCTTCACCGTCAACACTGACAACCGTATCATGCAGCGGGATATGGCTGATATAAAGCATCCCACGGTCCGCAATCCCTTTCGAGCGGCAGTGCAGGGCGTCAGTATTATTCCACGAGCCGGTAAAACCAAGCACTTCATAGCCCGGCATCGCTTCTTCATACACAGCGAGCGCGTCATCATCATTTGAGGTGTTTGAGATCGGGACAAACATTTTATTATTCAGCATAATTGAATTGGTGTATGCTTCATTCTGTGCGGAGCTCATAACCCGGTATATTTTGTATGGCGTTCCGTATGATGATGTCTGGTCTTCCCAGTATTCGGCAGCTTGCTCAAGCTTGTTATATTCTGAGTTCGACTGGGGGACTTTACGGATTAACACCTTGTTCGGTGCCAGAAATTTTCCCCAGCAATCGATATGATCAATAAAAGAACTGTTCGGGTCGTCAACAACACAATAGGTTTCAATGCCTAAATAATCCTTTACCGTCTGATTAACCTTACTCTGGGAACCGCCATTTTCTTTCAATACCAGTTTGGTTGAGGATGAAAGTCCATATCCGTCAGTCATATAATTCCCGCCGCAATGATCCAGCCCCATATTGTATACTTCAACATTAAAAATTGGACCGAGAATACCGGGGATTTTATTGTCATTCGGACGGGGACGGTTATATTCAAAATCAACAATACAGAATTTGCCGTTGCCATCAATGGCCCACCAGGGGCCGTAATCCCTTGTCCAGTATGAATCCGTGTTGGCATTGACAAATTCAACATTATCCATAGTCACGCCCGCGCCGGAGAATGAATTTGATGCGTTTGACTGCTGCCCTGATGACACGATACAATACACCGTTATATCTTCAGAGAATTCCTTGATAATCTGATTGGTGATTCCTATCGGATACCCAATCAACACCCCTTCCATCGGCTCAAATTCCGCAACATTCCGCACCGGCGCCGGTGGCGACGGCCTGGAACCGGCCGGTGGGTAAAAATCTGTCCCCTGTGCCAACCGCCGATTTCTCTCGGCAAACGTCTCCCAGATTGGAAGTTCTCCCGGATGCCGTGCAAACCAACCCCTGTCAAGACGTTGAAGCTCTTTACCAGAGATAGTGCTCTCGAAATCCCCTGCCGGTACCTGAGAAAAAAGTATAAACAATATTACACTACAGAAGACAAATCGCATTACATATCCCCCAACAGAAAGAGTCGCATGAATTAATTTCCTGCCCCTTACGTCAATCCAAAAATGAGTATATGACCCGAAAAAGTGAAATTGAAATTGAAATAGAATATCAATGAGGAAAGCACTTTTCAACCCTCCCCAGAATTGAAGGTTACGCTATTATACCCCTTTACCATAATATACTCAAAATGGCTGCAATTTGCTTGGGTTTCAATGCCGCAAACGGATTGTACAGTAATTTCCGCTGACAGATTTTATTCTTGGGGAAAAGGTATTTTAATAGCAGTACCCATTAGCGTCAAAAGTTTTGGCTATTTTTTATACTCAGCCATTATCCGGTCGATACATTTTTCAGTGTCAAGATTTTCTTGCCATTTTCTATGACGGGTTACACTGTCTTTATGCTTGTGGCTTGCCATTGCTATGAACCTGCTGGCCTCGACGGGGCCCGGTTCGCGATGCAACGCCTTAACACCAGGCTCTATCACTTTTTTTTCGTCTGGATACTTTGCTGCTTTCACATTAATTCTCATATACTTAAAAAACACTTTTTCGTTTCCGCCTTTATCGGGCATTATCCCTACGGATAGTATTTTTCATGACACCGCTTAAATTTACTAACCGGAACCGGTGGTGTCTTATCAATCCTGTCGCGGCAATCTTAATGACATAGTTGTTTGTAAACGAATTCTCGGTTTGATTGCTTTTCCGTGACAGGGCACCCGCATAAAAAGTATTTTTATACCGTTCACCGATTCAGGATTCCCTTTTTAGCGTTTAAATTACCTTTGTATAAAAAAAAGGTTGTGATGATACCAGGGTTTGTAAACATCCATTGTAAAATTGCTTTAAACCTTGAACCTCTAAACCGTGAAAGGTTACTAATTGTGAAAGGAAAAACAGATGCCTGCTAAAGAAGAATGGCATAATATAAACGACATGTATTTCGTTCCCGGCAAAAAGAAGGAAAAAGCAGCCTTCGTAACCGGTGTTGAACCTACTGAATCATCGCCGGAACCGGAAAAGAAGCAGGATCCTGAGTACCGTATTACATCACTTACCATACTTGAACCTGGCGGCGGTTTTGTGATAAATAAACCTTTTGAAATCGCGGGAGAGGTAGAAAACCTGCATCTGCATGCCGCAAAGAATAAAAAGATACTGCTTTATCCGTCAGGCAGCTACAAAGAAGAGGAAGATAACTACGTTCCC
>JAUVGS010000339.1 GCA_030593665.1 Chitinivibrionales bacterium
CCAAAACCTAACGCAGATAAACTGTAAGTAAGTAACTTCACGAAATAATATTCTACCCTGAAGGGCACCCTGTGCCACATTGTGCCCCTTGAGGGTAATTAGAGATTCTTGGAAATTTACTTCTTAGTATCTCTTATGCCCTTCAGGGTAAAAAACGCACATGGTGTCATTCAGGGTAGAAAATTTTTCATAAGGTACTAAAAAATATTGGTAAAAAAGCATTATTTGTTGATTTTTGTTCAGAAATTTACTATTATTAGTAGTAAGTAGTAAGCCTCTATACATTTTTTATTAAGGAGACAGTATGCGTATCGCATTAATAGCTTTTATGTCATTGGTATTTGTTTCTACAAGCATTTTTGCAAGAGACCCAAAGTATGTGCAACCCAAAAGTGGAAGTGTCGGTGTATATAAAAATGAGACCAGATCCGTAAATGAATCGGCAATTGCAAAGGTCGGAATAAGTGACCGGCTTAAGGTGTTACAATCAAAAAGGAACCATTATAAAGTAAAAGCTGATGATGGCACAACCGGATGGGTTGAAAAGCGGCTTGTTGCAAGTGCAGCAGGAAAGTCATTCATGTTCGATGACGCAGATGTTATTGGATACCTTGACAATCCAACACCTGTCTATATTATTGATGCTGACAGTAAAGATGCAACACCGATTAAACTCGACCGTTCTTTTGCGGAAGCCCTTCGTGAAAATGTGGACAGAGAATCAGTAGAACGGCAGAATAAATAATTAACACAGATAGCAAAAATGTAAAGGCGGATTATCAATAGATACTCCGCCTTTTTTATATTTATACGGGAAAGCAAATTTCCTATGAACGATACAGGCCGCTTTCTGAACGTATAAGCTCAACTCCCTGGATCTCTTCAAAATCCATTCCGAATATTTTCGCGGAAACGAACCGATCCTGAATATCAAGCAGGCCGAAAGATGGTTTCACCTGTTTGTCAATATCACCCTTAAGGTGCCCGGGATTCAAAAACAAAAGCCCATCCGCAAGTTTTATTTCCGGCCTGTGCGTATGACCATAGAGAATAACATCAACCCTGGTTTTATCCTCACCGGTAAAATCTTTTTCATATGAGTGCAGCAACAGGATTCGTAAATCGAGAATATGTTCAATCTGCTTTGGTTGTAAGGTACCATCACGATATTTCTGATGATATATACCGGGTACCTGGACGATATCGATCCCCTGATCAGCCAGGCCGGCCACGTCTTCATAATCATCACCCAGATGAAATAGTGAGGCAATATGATAGTTTGATACCAACCAGTCTACAGCCCGTTCCAGGTATTCCCTATTTCTATGGGTATCACTTACAATACCGATTTTCATAAAATCACCTCGTGATTATAGTAATCATCTTTTTGAATTCTTCCAGGTATGCTTCAACATGTGCTGCAATATTTTCAGCAACATATCCAAATTTTTCATCCAATACCTGAAATGGTGCTGATGAGCCAAAACGCTGCAAACCATATACTTTTCCACACAATCCGACCATACTCAGAAGTGCCTCCGGTAATCCTGCCGTAAGTCCAAAAACAGGTGTGCCTGGAGGTAAAACCTGCTCCTGATACTCCTTGGATTGCTCTCTGAAAAGCCCTTCGGAAATAGCGGATATGATGCGTATTTTTAATCCTTTCTTTTCAGAAAGTAGCTCCGCAACCTTTAAAAGGAGTGATACTTCAGAGCCGTTGCCCACTAAAATAACATCAGGATTTCCATTTTCGCTCTCATGTACGATATACGCACCCTTATACGCCTGTAATGCTTGTTGAAACCGTGTTGAACTATTTTCTGCGGGTAAATCAGCAACATTCTGTCTTGTTAAGATTAGCGCAGTGGGTGTTGTTATATTCTCAAGTGCAATCTTCCAGGCTACAGTTGTTTCAGCCGCACCTGCCGGTCTGAGCACAAGCATACTCCGCTTCCCTTCAAGATTCTGCATCTTTTCAAGAAGCCGAATCTGAGCTTCCTGTTCAACGGGTTGATGAGTCGGTCCATCCTCCCCCACCCTGAATGAATCATGCGTCCAGACATACTTTACAGGGAGCCCCATGAGGGCAGCCATCCGAACAGCCGGTTTCATGTAATCCGAAAAAACAAAAAAAGTAGCGCATACCGGAATGATACCTCCATGCAATGCCAAACCGTTCATTATCGCTGCCATGGTTAATTCAGCAACCCCTGCCTGTAAAAAACCGCCTGAAAAATCACCTTTGGCAAACTCTTTCTTCTTTTTAAGAAAACGTGCCGTATTATCACTATTGGAAAGATCCGCTGAACTGACAATCATATTCTCGATAGAATCAGCAAACACCGATAATACCTCACCGGAAGCGACTCTCGTAGCAACACCCGGTTTATGCTCAATGCTATTGAAATCAATTTCCGGCAGATCACCATCAAGTATTCCGGTTAATCTTGCACTAAGTTCCGGATTTTGTATTTTCCATATATTCCATGCTTCTTTATGTTTCCCGGCCTGGTTTCTTTTTTCATCAAGCACCTGCCGGTAATACTCTGCGACATCGTTAAAAATGACAAACGGCTCATCCGGATTTCCTCCGAGATTAGCAATAGTCTTTTCTATTGACCCGCCTGCTTTTGAAAGAGGTTGTCCATGTGTAGATACCTGCCGTTCAAAACTGTTGCCTGTATCATCCAGAGCGCCTTTACCCATTATTGTTTTTCCTACAATAAGGGTAGGTTTTTCAGTCTCCCCAGTTGCTCTTTTTAAAGCGGACCTGATCTGATCGTTATTATTACCATCAATGGTTTCAACCCGCCATCCCCATGCCCTGTATTTAGCCTCAACATCCTCACTTGAGGTACTTGATGTCACATGTGATAGTTGAATATCGTTAGAATCGTAAAACAGTATATAATTTGCAAGTCCCAGATGGCCGGCTAATCGTCCAACCCCCTGAGCTATTTCTTCCTGAATGCCACCATCGGATATAAACACATATGTCTTGTGAGCCATCCATTCACCAAAACGCTCTACAAAGAAACGTTCAGCTATAGCAGCCCCAAGAGCCATAGCATGTCCCATACCCAGAGGCCCCGATGTATTCTCAATGCCACGAGTCACATTTCGTTCAGGATGGCCATGAGTCGGACTCCCCCATTGACGGAATTCTTTTAATTCATCAATTGAGAATTTTTCGATGAAAGTCAACATAGAATAAAGCATCGGTGACATATGCCCCGGATCCAGAAAAAACCTGTCACGAAATGGCCATGACATATCATCCGGGTCAAAACGTAAGAATTCCGAATAGAGAACAGTAATAAAATCCGCACCTCCCATAGCACCACCAGGATGCCCTGATTTTGCTTTCTCAACCATCGCCACTGCAA
>JAUVGS010000159.1 GCA_030593665.1 Chitinivibrionales bacterium
AGAAAGGGAATAATCCTTTTCGGAGTTACTACGATTACTATCATTGCAGTTATCGCTATACTTCCTGTTACCGCTATCCACACTGCCCTGGTTTGTGCAATGATTAGCATATAGACCAGAGTAAAATATGCAAAAACGGAAATGATATACCATACCCGGGAAAAATGAAACGTACCATACAATACAAATCCGGAGCAGAGGAAAAGAAATGAAGTAAAAAGATTTCTATTGCCGAATGTTGCCTGGGGAGTTAACCTGGTAATATTAAAAAATTGCAATATATTCCAATACCATGCAATCCCAAGAAACGCATAGAGCAATGTCAGAACTATGATCGATTTTATTACTATATGCCACTGAGATTTGTACGAATGTAACAGTCGAGATACCGTAAGAATAAATATGACAAATAGAAATGTTTTAGCGGACTCAAATAGCGATTCAGCACTATTGGTTGCATTTACTAAAGAGAGAATAGTGAAAAATAGAAATCCGAATAAAGATATCTGTAAGAGATTAAGGGAAATGGTACTATGCTCATTCGATTTATGTAAAAACTGAGATACCGTACTATAGATAAGTAACCATAACAATCCTCCTGAGAGGATAAGAAACTTAGGTAATAAACCAGGATCTATAGTATTTAATGAAAAGATTGCCGGAATGAGAAAAATCACCCAGAATATGAATAAAAACAGTTTAACGGTATACTTGTGTGTAATTTTTTGAATATTCATACAAATTAATGCCCGTAACAATTACTTATGTACTTGTGTAAACCAGGAATATCGATAACGAAGGTGTCTATATGTAATAAAGTATTTCATTTGAATTGGATCATAACAGCCATACCAGAATAGCCCGGTATTAAAGAGATGGGTGGTATGTCACTGCTAAAATGTATTAATTACTGTAACGCCGGTTCCACGAAAGCTATCCATAGTAACCAGTTCTTTCAGTGATTCCTCCAGGGTAATGGTATTTCCAATTAATTTTTGCAGAGGCAATTTTCCGGAATGAATCATTTCAAACAGGTCACTGTATTTATATGCCTGCATGCCATGACTACCAAGAATTTCAAGCTCATTCGCAACAATTTTATCCATGGGTACGGCAGGATGGCAATAGTCTGCTACCATCAGTCCGACCTGGATATGTTTCCCGTGTTTCCGTAAATTGGCGATTGAGTTAAAACAGGTAGCGGGACTGCCGAGGGCGTCAAGGGAAACATGAACCCCGCCGTGGCTGATATCCTTTACCGCCTCGACTACATTCTCAACATCGTTGGCATTCACCGTGGCAGCAGCACCGATTGAGCGGGCGAAATCGAGTTTGTCGTCAGTAATATCAATAGCCACCACAGTGGCGCCCAGCGCATTGGCAATCATAATCGCGGACAAGCCAACGCCGCCGCAGCCGTGCACGGCAACCCATTGCCCGGCAGATACTCTGCCCTGTGCAACAATGGCCCGAAATGAGGTGATAAAACGACATCCTAAACTTGCCGCAGTGACAAAATCGAGTTCTTCCGGCAGTTGCACAAGATTGACATCTGCGTAATTAACGGCTACGTATTCAGCAAACGAACCCCAATGGGTGAATCCCGGCTGGAACTGCCGGTCACAGACCTGATGGTTTCCCGACATACATTCCGGGCAGGTACCGCACCCGCAGACAAACGGGAGTGTCACCCGGTCGCCGCTTTTCCACCGGGTCACCTCGTTGCCGACTTCTTCAATTACCCCGGCGAGTTCATGTCCGGGAACGTGGGGTAACGTTATATCAGGATCATGTCCCATCCATCCATGCCAGTCGCTCCGGCACAGCCCGTTTGCTTTCACCCGGATAACCACGCCGTCTTTTTCCGGCGCCGGATCCGGTACGTTCTGAATAGTCAACGGTTGGCAAAACTCTTCATACACTGCTGCTCTCATAGTATATCCTCCACCACGGCTCTTTTGTATTTTACCATGATTTTTAGTAATCCTTTTTGTAACCTTTGAACGGGGAACCCTGAACCCGTGGACGGCCGCATTATTTATTCCTCAATAAGCCCCTCCTGCTTAGCCACCGCATAGGTACACACCATATCGCCGGTTACATTATTTGCCGTCTCGAACATATCGAGGATAGGGTTGATACCGAGTGCTAAAGCGACAATCACTGACACTTGTACACCATTCAGACCCATGGCTCCGAGAATGATAAAGAGCAGCATGAGGCTGCCGCCGGGAACGCCTCCCGCGCCGATTGAGGCGAGTACGGTTGTAATAACCAGCATGAAGAGGTCGCCAAGAGATAGATCAATACCGAACATGTTCGCAGCGAGTATTGCAAACATGGGCAGGTGCACACACACACCATCCATATTGATCGTAGCACCGAGTGGCAGGGAGAAACTTGCAATCTCATTTTTTACATGAAGTTTTTCTTCAATGGTTCTAATGGAGACGGGCAGGGTGGCAGCGCTGCTGCGAGTAATAAGTGCGGTGAGGATTGCCTGCTCCATATCTTTCATGATAGGGAAAGGATTCTGTTTAATCACCAGACCGAGCAGGGTCGGATACACAATAAAAACCATAACCAGAATACCGGCAATGACGCCGAGCGTAACACTCACATAGGGGCCGACGATTTTAGGGCCATAAACGCCAAAGTTGACTATAGAGAGTGCCAGCACGCCGATGGGAGCGTATTCAAGTATCCAGTCAACCATTTTGAATATTGCATCACGCGCACCGGAGAAAAAATCGATAAGCATTTCCATTTGTTTAATGCGTTTCGGTTCACCGGTCGATTCTATGATAATCCTGATACTCAGGCCAAAGAGAACGGAGAATACGATTATTGCAAGAAAATTTGCGGAAGACAACGCCTGAAAAGGATTCTGGAACATTCCCACAATCATATCGACAAAGGTACCGCCGGTTTGAGACTTTGCAACCAGCCCCTCCGGGGTAGTACCCAGACTTTTTGCAATTTCCTGCCATCCCTGGATTGCACCACCACTGCCGGGATTGATGAGCAGTGCCAATACCACACCGACCAGCGCAGCGAGGATGGAACAGAGAAAGTACCAACCGATAACTTTCAGGCCGATATGGCCGAATCGGCTGATAGGCAGGCTTGCCGCACCAACAATGAGTGAAAAGAAAATGACCGGGATAACAATCATTTTCAGCATGTTTACCAGGACCATACCGAACGGGCTGACATAGGGTAAAACCTTGACCGCAACAGGTTGACCGGTACGGCTTGAGATATACCAGAGTATACAGCCTATAGCTGAACCTATAAGGACCGCTGCGACTATACGGAGGAGTATTGATTTTGAAATGTACCATTGAAAGAGAGATTTCATAACGGTAAGCTCCTTTGTTTGGGGATATTTTTATATTTGAGGTACTAAGAGAATATAAATTGTAGCGGTTTTGATTAAAATTGATTTACTATAAAAGGACATTTATTTATGGAAGTGTGTATAATGATGAGTTTTTTAATCAGTGTCGGTCCGGAAAGTATCTGTTCGCCGTCATTGTCACTTTCGTTCTGAAGCATATAGAAAAAGTTAAAAATTTACAAAGTGCCCTTCAGGGTATTTCTTAGTTTTTCTTATACTCCACTTGTATAAGGAATACCAGCCTATCGGCTGAAACTATTATATCTCCTGTGCTTTCTGTTATTTTTTTCGGCCGGAAACAACAAAAACTATACATAGAAACAATCCCGATGCTTTTTAATCGGGATTGAACCACGACAATGTTCAGAAGGGTAAAAAAACGCGCATGGTGCCTTTCAGGGTAGAATGTTTTTCATAAGGTACTAAAATTCAAGACTTTTGCAATTACCTCTAGCGCTATTCTTTCTGCGGTTGTTTAAACTTTAACTCCTGGATTTTTTTATAATTGAATATCTTATCATCGTGCTTGATACAGTCGTCCAGAATAAATCCTATCCCTTTTTTATGAATTATTTTAAACCACTCAATATGAAAACCTATTATTACGACTATTTCGTCCTTTTTAACTTTATATTTTTTCTTGCTGGTAATATCCGGTTGTTGATAGGCACCACAATTATCCGCGATAATCCCGACAATCGTATCGATTATTTTCGTTTTGGATAACTCTTTCCGTATAACGGCATGGATTGAGTCAAGTCTCGCTTGAATACTGTCCGTTTTATTTCCAAGCTCAATCTGAGATTGCTCCAGGCTGTCAATACTTGTTTTCATTTCATTTGACGTTTGTGAATACAGTATAAATGGAATTACCAGAACCGGAGCGAATGTTTTTAGATAGTTATTCATTGAGAGTATCCTAACTTGTTAAAAGAAACTAACGCGGGATAAACCCGCAAGTAAGTTCCTTATCAGATTCCTTTCTAAAAAACAAGAAAGCACTCTGTAAGGTACTAATTACAATCTTTCGTTTTACATGCTTTCAGATAAATCCTCGCTTCAACCTTATCAGCCTTTTGAGGGTCATAGAAAATTGCACTATAGCCGCTGGTATTCAATGATTGCAGCTTCCATACGACATCAACTCCCGAACCGTCGGGCCTGAAAGTTATCTGCGATGGAGTGTACTTGAGACTGCCGCTCAACTGGAATACCTTTTCTTTTCCGGTTACAGACACCCTCTGTTCATAGATACCTGATTGGGGCGTAACATCCTGAAAGCGGATAGTTCCATGGTATTGATCATCTTTAAATGTATAAGCGGAATTAAAAAACGGCTGGGTTAGTTCCGTTGCCGGAGTTGCCGGTTTTTCTTTTTGAACCGGCTCTTCCTTCCGTATTACTTCTTTCTTCTCTTCGATTTCTTTTTCTGTAATTTCTGCAAGTGATTCAATTTTATCCTTTTGTACAACGGGTTTTTGAGTCAATGGAAATGAACCGATTTTTTTATCAAAGAGTGATTGAATGTCGAGGTATCTATATAGAGCAAATGATATTCCACCAATGATAATCAGGATAAGTATAATAATAAAAGGAGTTTTTGATTTTTTCTTTGATTTCTTTTTTATCTTCAGTGAGGATGGCGGTGGCCCGGATATTGCAAGCGTATCATTAGTTCTGTGAGGTTCATTATTGTATGGTGAGCTGGGTATAGCCGTATCAGTTGTTGCCCAATCATCATCGGGTTGAGGTTCCGGATCATCGGCCATTTTAGCCGCCAGTTCGGCAAGCGGGGTGCCTGCAAAATTGGATACAACGTCCTGCGTGGAAGAGGGGTCAATAGTGGATGCCGGTTTAGCCTGAATTTTTTCGCGAACCGAGGCTTCCATATCATCAAGATCCGATCGTTCAATAGCCTCTTCTGAAGCAAGAGGTGTCGGGCGCAGGGGAGCGGTATGGTTTTCCCACCATTGTTTTGCATCTTCCGCGGCGACATTCAGGTCTAGTCTCCTTTTCCGCGCACCCTGTTTACAGATAAGAATCGGCTCGTGCTGCATGATTGAAATGGATTCACCCTGCTCAATCATCGGGGCAAGTTTTTTCTTTACCGCAGCCTGAGTCAGAGCATCCTTGCGGAATTCGACAACCTCCGGAGATATATACAGGTAGCCGGTGTCTTGAGGTATCTGCGTTACGGTGCAGGGGCAATCATTATCGGAGCAATAACCGATACCCTGAACCGGTTCGCATTCTATGTAATCCAAAAGGTGACTCCTGGAAAATAGGGTTGCTGAAAATATTTGTTTAAACTGATGACAGATAAAAAATAAAC
>JAUVGS010000574.1 GCA_030593665.1 Chitinivibrionales bacterium
TAATGGGCATATAGTTGTCACACCAAAAAAGGTCGTTATTGATTCTTTATATGGCCGTTTGGATGATGGTCGCTTTGACTGTGCCGGTAGTATTACTCTGGATAGTTTGAAGCCGACAGACTATACAATCACCTTGCATGCAAATACACTCCCGCTGAACGTCCCGGATATGCTCAGTATTCTGATGAACGCTAATCTTAACCTTCAGGGCTCAAAAGATTCATCCATGATTGAGGGAGATATTGAGATGCTTGAAGGTATCTATTATAAAGATGTGAAAATCCTCAGTGGCTTTGGAAAGAAAAAAAGAGAGGTCAAACCTGTAGCGAAAAGCGATGAGCAGTCTTATTTCAATACTTTGAAATTTGATGTACTTATTAAGGCCAGAGAGAATTTTATTGTTGATAATAACCTTGCGCAATTGGGAATAGATCCCGATCTGCGGCTTGCCGGGCAGGTAAACAATCTGGTAATAAATGGACGGGCGAAAGTGGTATCCGGAACATTAACCTACCTGAGAAACACCTTTGCCGTGAAACGTGGAGTAATAGACTTTCTTGACCCCTATAAAATAGATCCGATTATCGAAATACAGGGTGAGGCACAAAAACGTCAATGGAAGATTACCCTTTCCACATCCGGTTCATTAGATGATCCGGTATTTACCCTGTCATCGAAGCCGCAGCTTGAACATGAGGATATCATCTCTCTTCTTGCTGTCGGAAAAACTACTTATGAGCTAAGCAGGGGAGAAGTGACCTCGTCGGCAACGACAGAGCAGTTACTCGCACAAATGATTGATGCGACCCTGAGCAAAGAGATAAAAAATGCTACGGGCCTGGATGTGTTTGCTATTGAAACAGGCGCTGAGGATGAAACCGAAGAGTCGGACAGGATTAAACTTACCGTGGGTAAAGCACTGTCGAAACGGCTTATGACAAAATTGTCAATTGAATCAGAAAAGGGAGAACTGACACAACGTGCAATTGTTGAATATAAAATTATTGAGAATATCCTGTTGCAGACCTATAACGATGATAAGGGTAATTTTGGTGGGGAGGTGCAATTTAAGTGGGAGTTCCGTTAACAAAAGGTAGTATGCTTAGACAGTGTATCGTAACCGGATATATCTGGCTTTTTGTTGTGTTCCCTTTTCAGGGTGCAGCGCAACAGGATAGTTATATCGGTGATGACCGTATGCTCGGGGAGGGTACGAATAAGAGAGTCGTACAGGATATTTCCATTGCGGTATATAATTATCAGGGGAACCCGTCAAGATTAAAAACAATGGCGCGTGATTTGATTTTTCTCCGTGAAGGTGAGCCCTATTCGGTACAGAAACTTGTTTCCACTATTTCAGCATTTGAGGAGTGTAAAAAATTTAAATCGATACATATCGATTCTACCGGTGATGCACAATCTGTCTCTTTTTCTTTCACGTTGGAACCTTTTCTCTTCATACGGAAAATTAACATTACCGGCTATTTCCCCCTCTTTGAATCGGAAATACTCAAAGTAATGTCTGTGCGAACGGGAAGTGTCTATAGTGAAGAAGTACTTGAAAAACAGAAGGTGTTA
>JAUVGS010000448.1 GCA_030593665.1 Chitinivibrionales bacterium
TTTTATGTTTTCGGGATTCTCGTATTCCGAATTATGGGAAATGGATGTCCGGGACTTGAATTCCTGGTATAGCGAGGCGCTGAAAATGTGGGCAAATGAGAGGATACGCACAATCAACAATATTCGTGTCGCTCATACTAAAAGGGAATATAGCCGAACTGTCGGCGGAGAGCAATCATTGATAAGCGAGATTGAATGGAAAGAGAGGTAAAAAATGGCTTTTAATGTTGGCGCACTTATTTCAAAGCTGACACTTGATACGAAAGGCTGGGATGTAAAATATAAAAAAGTCATAGGCCAGGTGGATACGCTTGATCGAAAAATCGCCCGCAATGCCGAAAAATTCAAAAAGGCCGGGAAAAGAATAACGATTGCTGGAGCCGCCGTTACTGGCGCATTCGGTTTGATGTTTGCCAAGGCGAACCAATTCAATAAAGAAATGGCAAACGTTGCGACTCTTATTCCTAGACAAACAAAAAGAGTCAAGGAACTCAAAGTCGGCGTCCAGGAATTGGCTGTCACTTATGCAAAATCAACGTCAGACATTTCCGGGGGTTTATATGCGGGAATGACGTTAAAAAGGTAGTTTTCGGACAGACACAAACTATTAATAATATAAAAGCAAATATACTTTTTCGCTCACATTTTACCTGTTAAAGATATTAAAATAAATATAATGCACTAAATAATGAGGCTGTGTTTAAGCACAAAATCACACCTGAATGATATAATATTTTAATTTACCCCCTTGAAATCCAGCCTTATTTTGTGTATAATAATTCTATGAGGCACGATCCAATTCTTTTTATTATTAATCGGCACTAAAAAGGAGCTGGAAGATGGCATTCGATAACGAAATCGAGGAAGATGTAAACCTTTTCGATTTTGTGGATTCTAAGGAACTGATAGATGAAGATGATATCCCACGGGAGACAGATGAAGAACTCGATTTTGAGAAGGGTTCATTAGAGGGCTATGCCGAAATGGTTGAAGCCGAAGATGAGGAAAGTGATATCCTGGAATAAGTATTTATAATTTTTATACAGTAACAAGCCCCAAATCAAACACTTAGACCACATATACAGCCTGAGCTTTCATTGTATTTGCATCACCAGGCACCTGTACACCCTCAATATACATTCTTTGGAAACCGTATACTATTTAGCTTGTTAAATATAATCTCCCACTTGTTTTAAGCGGTTAAACTATGGGCACTTCCTGTGCAAAAATTTTTGCTGTAGCCTGCACAATCCTGTTTCTCGCATGCAACCGGGATTATATCAATTTTACTGTTCGTCCCGACTACCTGGCGACTTTTCGATGCTCTAATAACCAATTATCAGATAAGAATATTGCCCGTTCCGAGCAATTTGGCCTTTTCTCCTCTAGTTTATGGGAAAATTACTTTTCCAACCTGCATACTGAAATTGAGCATTTTGGTGTATTTCCACGATATATCCACTGGTATATCCAGATGGACGACAAATATCCCGAGGATATTATCCATTGCAACAACGCCATGGGAATAAAGACTATTATCAATCAGGACCTTCGATCAATACGGTTTTCTGCTAAACAAAACAGCGCTATCCTTGCTGAAATCATTGACGGGAAATGGGATCGGCATTTCCGGAGTTTTGCCCGCCATGCCCGACGCGCGAAGGATACCCTCTATTACCGCTTCGGGTATGAGATGAACGGTGACTGGTTTCCCTGGTGCGAGCAGCCCGACCGGTTTGTTGAGGCATGGCGTCATGTATGGAACATTTTTTATTATGAGCGCGCCTATAATGTTCGGTGGGTGTTCAGCCCGAGCGTGATATGGGACAACAGTCCTTTTCTCCACCAGATACATCCCTACTATCCGGGTGATCCCTACGTTGATATTGTCGCCCTTGACGGGTACAACTTCGGTGATGACCACTCCCGGTATCACAAGTGGCAATCATTCGAAGAGGTATTCGGTAAATCCCTGGCCATGATTCATGAGTACGACAAACCGATATGGATAGCAGAAATCGGCTGCGCTACTGATCCACGTCGAAAGGAATGGCTTGAGGAATTCTTTGCTTTTATGGATCAGAGTTGCTGCATCAACGTATTTCTCTGGTTTAATGACCATAAACAGGGTGAGCCTGATTTTCGCATTCAAAGCGATACTGCCTCACTTGCGGTGTTTCGGGACTGGGTGTCAAACAACAGTAAGTTCAGTAATGGGTTGATGTAGGGGGAGTAAGGCAGAGGACATTGATATGCACAAAAAAAGGGTGTGTACCAAGTACACACCCTTTTTAGTTTTTTTTAAATCCGGCTACCACATTACCGGTGTTTTCAGCACATTTGTTCCGCGCGTATTCATCACCCGGAAAAGATACATTCCCGGAGCGCATACTGCACCATTGGTATCACTGCCGCTCCACCGGAATGTACGCATACCCTCTGTCACCTGTATACCCTTTGCAACAGTCATGATCTCCCTGCCGCTCAGACTGTACACAGAAACAGTATACTCTCCTTTTGGCATGTACGTTTCCAGAAGCATACCACTGCCTGATAACGGGGTAACCCGAAAAGTATTCTCAACCGTTGCCTGTACCGGATTATCCTTTACCCCGGTTAAATCGCACGGCTCAGCTTCCACCGCATCCAGCTGCAGCGTACCGCTGGAACAGCTTATCCTTACAAAACGGACAGTATCCAGGCCG
>JAUVGS010000349.1 GCA_030593665.1 Chitinivibrionales bacterium
TAGCTGTCTTAAGCCAATTTTTGCTCTGGCGGATGGGTAAATCTATGGCGCTTTAATAACTGTGGAAATCGGTGTTTAAACCCTGCGGCCCCCCACTCCCAACGCTCATGATCACGGCAAAACTGCAAAATCATACCGAAATGTTCAGTAATGTTCTTTTTCAGGAATACTGACCATTTTATTTTATCGTTTCGATACGTTCTTGAATTGTATTCATCCAATGTATCGGGTTTATCGGCAGGAAGAGGATATCCATACTGCTGGACTTTTTCATAATCGTTCGGATAGGGACAATCGAACAACTCTAATTCAAATGCACAAATATCAAGGATCTTCCAACACGGAAGGGTCACCCCAAACATCATGGGCATTTTTTCATTAAGATTTGCATATCCATAGGGATTTGATGGAGCATTTGGGCTGATATGTTTATTATCCGGATAATTCTGCAATCCAATAATACCAAGTTCTCCATATAGTTTTCCACCATGCAGTCCAAAGAAGTCACCAAGGAAACCTTCTTTATTACGCAAAAATGCAAAAGGATCAACAGTGGCGCGAAGCATAATTTTTGTACCTTTAAAGGTATAATACGCTGAATCAGCATCCCATAAGGTGTCCCCGTTTGTCGTGTCGATATCATACCCATTGATATTATCGAAATACAATGTTTTATTATTCCGTGGTGTGGTAAGGCTGTCATCAATAGAAAAGAAATGAGCAAAACTCAACCCAGCGCCTATATTAATGACACCCCTTTTACTGCCTTCATCTTTAATAATATTAAAATCCAGGATAGGCGCGAGTGTTATATCGTGAAACGGCCTCATCTGAGTTTCACTCAAGATCAACAGGTCTAATCCAATTCCTAAAAGGTCGTTAGTAAAGCCCAATGAATACCGCAGACCGGCAAGCCGTGCAAGAGGGAAATCATAATCGTTGATAAGATACACCGGGTAGGTTCCGCTTCTGAACAGGTACTCTCCCAGGTTTCGTACTTCCGGGTTGTATCTATAAGGGAAATACCCGATCGCCAGATCCATGAACACTGACTCATTATCGAGAAATCTAAAAATCCCCTGTGCCTCATGAGGATATATTGAGTAGTATTTGCTCAATCCACTGGTAAAATCCGTCTGTTTTTCTGTGGGAAAGGTTGTGAAATAGACACGCAGTTCAAAACCACATCGTATATCAAGCCAGTCAAAGGGCTCATAGTTTAACCCAAGACGACCGTACACATTCTTTACCCATAAGTGTGAATACTGTGTTGCACTTCCTCCCACCCCATATCTTCCTTTTACGATTTGACCCATTTCATAATCGATATAGCAATAATGAGATAGCTTAGGATAATCACTGTCATTGGTAACATCTGCTGTAATCGTCACAGCCACTACTAGTCCCCCAGTGTAACTGCTGTTAGAATTGAACGTATTAATCCTCCTTGCGATGACAGGAATCTTAATTTCCACAGTATAGATTTGCATATTCCATGAGAATAAAGTAACATGCAAATCTTTTAGCAAATAGAAAAAAATAAACGGTAATGGTGTTATTCCGTATTCTTTAAAAATAAGGAACAAAACTTTTGAGCAGGATTCATCATGCAGCAAGATGTGTACGATTCCTATGCCCCTTTGCTCTCCCTGATGCAATAGAATATAGAAAACTGCATTTATCAAACACAAAAAAATATTTACTTCTCAAAAAAGGTATCATTCCTTATGATATCGAGTACTTAATTTTCTATAAATTTAAATTGTTGTTGATACCAATTTTACGATATATCTATATTCTTATAAAATCGGACTTTACAAACACCCTTTACCAGGGGCTGGGAAATGCAGAACAATGTTATTATCGGAGGAACGTTTTTTGTTTACCTGGCAGGAATGCTTGCCATCGGGATAATCGCGTACTATCGCACAAGCGACCTGTCGGATTATTTACTTGGGGGAAGAAAACTGAACGGTTTTACCACGGCGCTCAGTGCCGGGGCGTCCGACATGAGCGGCTGGCTGTTACTCGGCCTGCCGGGCTACGCCTATGTGGCCGGGTATGAAGCCGGGTGGATTGCGCTGGGGTTGCTCATCGGCACGTATATTAACTGGAAATTTATTGCCGGGCGTCTGCGGATATTTACTGCAACGTTGGGTGATTCGATCACACTTTCCGAATATTTCGAGAATCGCTTTAATGATCAAACCAGAATTCTTCGGATTGTCACCGCTATATTTATCCTTGTCTTCTTTCTTTTTTATACCAGCTCAGGTCTTGTTGCCGGCGGGAAACTGTTTAACAGTGTTTTCGGATTACCCTATATATGGGCCTTGCTGGCAGGTGCTTTAGCCGTTATTATATATACCTTCCTCGGCGGATTCATGGCAGTGTGCTGGACCGACTGCGTTCAGGGCCTGCTTATGTTTCTTGCTCTGATTCTGGTCCCGATTATCGCAATTGCCACACAGGGCGGATGGGGTCAGGCTACTGAAGCAATGAAATCAGTCAATCCGGCTTTGCTTAATACGTTCACATCAAGCAAAGGAGAGGCTGTTACCTTGCTATCCGTTATCTCCCTGATGGCATGGGGACTTGGGTATTTCGGACAGCCCCATATTCTCGCACGCTTTATGGCGATACGCTCTGCCGATGAAATTCCGCAGGCAAGAATGATCGCTATGTGGTGGACTTTCATTGGTATGTCCGGCGCACTTCTGGTAGGTTTTGCCGGTATCGGCGCACTTGACACTCCGCTTAAAGGTGCGGATACGGAAAAGGTATTTATCATACTGGTGCAGTCACTGCTGCACCCCATTCCTGCCGGTATCTGTCTGGCTGCGATACTCGCCGCTATCATGAGTACCGCAGACTCCCAGTTACTGGTATCATCCTCTGCATTGACCGAAGACCTGTACAAACCGTTTCTCAGAAAAGAGGCAAGTCAGAATGAACTGATATGGGTTGGAAGAATCACTGTCGTAGTCATTGCGATTATTGCTTTTCTGCTTGCTGTGAATCCGGAAAATAAAGTCCTTGATTTAGTCGCCTATGCCTGGGCAGGTTTCGGCGCCACCTTCGGCCCGACAATAATCATGTCCCTGTTCTGGAAACGGATGACCCGAAACGGCGCCTTTGCCGGAATCCTTGTGGGCGGCCTGACCGTCGTTATCTGGAAACAGTTAAATGGCGGATTTTTTGACCTGTATGAAATTGTGCCGGGCTTTATTCTTTCGCTTATTGCAATTGTTGTTGCGAGTTTATTAAGTGAGCCGCCTGAGGATACTGAGAAGGTGTTTTCTCAACAGTCGTAATCTTAATCATC
>JAUVGS010000573.1 GCA_030593665.1 Chitinivibrionales bacterium
ACAAAAGGATTTTCGATTAACTTTAGCGCTTAAATCAACGACTTACGGCATTATTGCTTGACAAATGAATTTTTTTTGTAGTCATTTGTTAAAATTATGTCGAAGTCGGGTTAATGACACCGCAGTGTTCGGTAAAGAGAATCCCGCGCCGCTTGAAGCCGTTAATTTCGATATGACCCTGCTGGATAAAGCCGCGCACCTGGCTGACGAGCTGGGCAGCCTGTACGGCGAGGCAAGCTCTGACCGGGCTGATTTCGACGAGTATAAAGACTTGCGCGACAGAGCCTATACACACCTCAAGGAAGCGGTTGATGAGATACGTGCCTGCGGTAAATTCGTCTGCCGCGGTGATGAAAAACGACTCAAAGGCTATATCAGCCGGTACCGGCGCAGACACCGCTCCTCAACAAACAATAACACTGGTAATCCAACGGAAAATCAAGAATAACCTTTGGAAAGATAACCATGTATATAGGAAAGATAGTGCCGGTATATAGGAAATATGGCTGTGTAGGCTGGAAATAAACGCTGTGTATCATGGAAATGCAGCCGGGATAGCTGGAAAGGAAGGTGTGAAGCGTGGAAAGGAGGGTGTGAAGCGTGGAAAGGAGGATTTTATGGGAGATTGAATAAGTACCTGTGATTTTATCGCATTTACGGAAAAGAGGGATAACCTGTGAAAAGGTAATGGTTATTCGTTCCTTAAATCTTCACAGAATGCTGAAATTTATAGGTCAGGCTTTATAGCAGGCGTACCAATAGCTGCTTCGTGGTGGAAGCTGAAAATTTAAAATTGGAAATTGGAATTTAAAACCTTAAAAAAAGGATGGAATAGTATGAAAAATCTTATTGAGATAATAAGTTTTTTAGTAATCGTTTCTGTTTGTATTGTAAGGGCAGAAAATTGTGAACCATGGGATAATTCTATAACTTATGATTCAGGATCTACTATTATGTATGAAGGGGATGGGTATATCGCCAATAGAAACGTTACTCCGAATACACCGCCTGATCCGAATGATAATGAGTGGTTCTGGAGTCCTTATGCCGGGTGTGGATCCGCACAACAGGATTGGCAGCCACATTCAAATGAACAGGATATTTTCTATACTGCCGGCAATGTCGGCATAGGAAAAGAACCGTCGCCAGGGTATACTTTGGATGTTGACGGGAATGCTAAAGTTAAAGATTGGATTTACACCTATGGACTTTCAGCAACAAACACAATATCTGTAAATAATGGAATTAAGCAAGCATGGTTTGATTATAATGAAATTTATATACAGAACGGAGCAAACAACAATACTACGGTAAAACCACACCAAATTGATTTGTGCGAAGCAACCGGCGGCGAAAGGTGGACTACTATTCTCAGAGCGCGGGATATTACAACCCCCTTGCTTAAATCATCAAAGATTACATGGGGGGAAGGTTCAGATGATAGATGTCATTTTATATTTGATGACGGTGCTACACAAAAAGAAGTGATGACTTTGTTATCAGATGGAAGAGTTGGCATTGGAACACCTAATCCTTACTATCTGTATAAGTTGGATATTGAGGGTGGATTACGTGCCAGCAAGTATGTCAATCAGGGCTCACATAAAT
>JAUVGS010000386.1 GCA_030593665.1 Chitinivibrionales bacterium
CTTTATGGTTGCCGGGATGAACGGCGCAGTCCTTGCCGGTGATATCTTTAATCTGTTTGTATTTATGGAAATCGCCTCTATCGCCTCTTTCGCCCTTGTTGCTTTCGGCTGCGACCATGAAGACCTGGAAGCCTCGTTTAAATACATTGTTCTCAGTTGTGTTGCCGCGGCATTCATACTTTTCGCTATAGCAATACTCTATGGCGTTGCCGGCACCTTGAATATGACTCACCTGGCAGTAAAGATCGGTGGTAAACCACTGTCAAATCCACTGCTCTTCGCACTTGCCTTGTTTGTTTCCGGATTTGGCCTGAAGGCGGCGCTTGTCCCGTTTCATTCATGGCTTCCTGATGCCCATCCGTCTGCTCCCGCGCCGATTTCCGCGATGCTCTCGGGCGTACTGATAAAAGCTATCGGTGTATATGTTCTGGCGCGTCTTATATATAATGTGTTCGGGATGCCCGTTAAGGCGCTTACCCTGTTACAGATACTTGGAACAGTATCGATGATTGTCGGCGTTCTCCTTGCAATCGGCCAGTGGGATATGAAACGGCTCTTTGCGTATCACAGTATTTCTCAGGTAGGATACATAATTCTCGCTTTCGGACTTGGAACGCCACTCGGTGTTGTCGGCGGACTCTATCATCTTGTTAACCATTCCGTTTTCAAGTCACTGCTGTTTCTTAATGCCGGCGCCGTTGAATATGCCACAGGGACCCGTAACCTGAAACGCCTTGGCGGACTGCACAAAGCGTTGCCCGTAACAGGTTCAACGTCATTAATCGCATCAATGTCCATAGCGGGCATACCGCCGTTTAACGGCTTCTGGAGTAAATTGATCATAATAATCGCATGTGTCATGTCAGGACATTACTGGCTTGCCGCATGGGCTGCCGTTGTTAGTATACTGACACTGGCCTCTTTTTTAAAAGTTCAGCGATACGCCTTTTTTGATTCTTTGAAAATATCGGTTGATACTATAAAACGGACGCCGTTTCTGATGTCGGTTGCCATGCTAGCCCTTGCACTGCTGTGCATCGGCATGAGTCTTTTTGTTGTTGCCGGATTTGAATCACCGTTTTTTATCGCACCCGCAGCAGAGAGTCTTTTGAAAGGTGCATTTGTTTTTTAGTACCGTACTTATCCGGGTTAGGAAAAGGGTAATATTATGCAACGTATAGTACTGTTTATAGTTTCTTTTATTATCTGGATTTTTCTCACCTGGCCGTTTAGCCTGTCGTATGGACAGATAGGAAGTCAGGATATTCTGACGGGCGTTGTTGTCGCTTTGTTTGTCGCGCTTGTCATGAAAGACGTGATTACCCAACCCTTTTCGCGTTTCTTAAATCCGGTACGGATTTTCTGGTTTATTGCGTATCTTTTTGTACTGGCGTATAAGATTATCCTGGCCAATTTTGATGTTGCGTACCGGGTGCTTCATCCTGACATGCCGATTCGTCCGGGTATTGTAAAGGTAAAGACCAAACTGAAAACAGTCTCGGGAATAAGCGTTCTTGCCAATTCGATAACTCTTACTCCGGGGACATTAACCGTCGAAGCAACTGAAGACGGGTATCTCTATGTACACTGGATAAATGTAACATCGATTGATAGTGAAAAAGCGACTAAACATATTGTCTCCCATTTAGAGGGACTTATTAAAAAAGTTTTTGAGTAGAAGGAACCGTTCAATGCCTGAAATGCTCTATAATTTTGCTTTCCTCAGTTTGCTGGTATGTATTGCACTGTGTCTTTACCGGATCGGCCGCGGCCCGTCCGCCGCGGATCGTGCAATGGCCATTGACATACTTGGAACCGTTGTTGTTTGTTTTACCGCACTGATGTCGGTGCGGACAGGAAAGGCATTCTATATCACCATCGGCATTTCATGGGCAATGTTAAGCTTCATCGGTACCATTGCATTGGCAAAACATTTGGAAGGTAAGGGGTTTGATGAATAATACAGTCGGAATAGCACTGGTATGCATCGGGTTGATCTTTAACCTTATCGGCTGTATCGGCCTGATCAGGTTGCCTGATATTTACAATCGTCTTCAGGCCGCGACAAAATGCGTCACCATGGGCACCTGTATGCTTATACTGGGGACTATGTTTCTTTTCACCAGTACGCCATACATTCTCAAAGGGATAATTTGTGTGATATTTATTCTCATTACGTCGCCAACCGCGGCGCATGCCCTTGCCCGCGGCGCCCATGCATCAGGCGTTAAACTGTGGGAAAAAAGCATCGGTGACAAATATGAAGAGGACAAAGAACCGGGAATTACCAACAGGAAAGAATAATGAAGCTGCCATCTCTATTGCAACCGAGAATTCTGAAGTTAGCCTTGACATCTCTCTTTTCACGGCCCTATACCACAAGCTTTCCAAAGGGGCACTACGAACCTGTTGAGCAATTCAGGGGAAGGCCGCGCTATAATGAAGAATGTATCGGTTGCGGCGCATGTGCGGAGGTATGCCCGTCCAATTGTATCGATGTAGTTGATGATGTTACGGCAAAACCTCCGGTCAGGAAACTTACGCAGCATCTTGACGCTTGCATAGAATGCGGCCAGTGTGAAAAATACTGTACCTCGGAAAAGGGGATCGCACTGACCAATGAATGGGATTTTGCCGGTTTTTCTCCCAAAGACTTTGAGGAACAGATTGAGAAGGAACTGCTTCTCTGTGAAGTATGCGGTAAAGTTATTGCTCCGATCGATCAGATCAAGTGGCTTATCAAACGCCTCGGTGCGCTTGCTTTCTGTAACCCCACCCTTATGCTGGCCTCTCATAAAGAATTTGCTGTTGTTGATAAAGGCCTGGTTGAAGACAGTGAATATCCGGTGCGCGCACGCCGGATCAACATCCAATGCCCCCACTGCAGGCGGAAGACGGCGTTGAGTGTATAAAGACACACCATGCGTATTACAATCTAACGCGGGAAAAATCCGCAAGTAAGTTCCTTATCAGATTCCTTTCTAACCGAAGAAAGCATTCGGAATAAAGTATTGTAACAAATAAATTTGTAACCAATACCTAAAAAACAAGAA
>JAUVGS010000578.1 GCA_030593665.1 Chitinivibrionales bacterium
GCGGACCGGGGTGTCCGGCAGTGAGCTGAGCAAACGGACAATGGGCAACATCAAGCAGGGCCTGTTCTGGGCATTTGCCTACAACACGGCGGCTATTCCTATTGCAGTGGGCCTGTTCGGGCCGTATGTGATCGCTCCGGCACTGGCGGCGCTGTTCATGGCTATGCGTTCGGTGTCTGTTACTGCTAATGCGCTGCTGCTCAAGCGGTTCAAACTGAAGCGGCATTCGGTGGTATGATTATGGCAGTAGAGTTTGCCAGGACGTTGGGTTTTATCCGCGTGACTTCGCTGGCAGTGGGTGCGTTGTTCTATGTGCTGTCGGCTGGTAAGAGTGCGGTTTCGGCAGCGTATACGGTGAATGATACTTACCTGGGTACGGTGTTCGTATTCATGCTGGCGCTGATCATCGGGCTGGCGGTGTGGCCGGGGGTGCTGGAGAAAAAGGAATAAACGATTTCAGTGAGTGAGGTAACGGGGAGATTAAATACATAATTATATAAAATATCTGAAGAATGTAAATATTGAATATTGAGTGCCCGAGGTGATGGAGATGATATCAGCAGAAGATAAAGATAACATAATAAAATGTGCTGAAAAATATAATGTATCCTCCATTATCCTGTTTGGCTCATCGGTAGAAAAAGATAAGGAGTCTAATGATATCGATATCGGGGTTAAGGGAATAGAACCCCGAATGTTCTTCCCACTTTATACTGAATTATATAGAGTTCTATCCAAACCGGTTGACTTGATTGACCTTTCCAGGAAGTCCTTGTTTAATAAGCTTGTTGAAGAAACAGGGGAGAAGCTTTATGGATGAACTTCAAAAACAGGTACTTGCAGAAAAAGAAACTGTTATTGAACTGGCAGCAATCGGTACTTTTCTCCATAATATCTACAATGGGATAGAAAATATCCTGAAGCGGGTGGTAGTTGCAAAAAATGTTGAGATTCCTACATCTGTAACCTGGCATAAGGACCTATTAAATCTCTCATTGTCAATTGGAATTATTTCTGAGAATACTTGTGACGATCTTTATAAATACCTGACCTTCAGGCACTTTTTTATCCACGCTTACGGATTCATGCTTGAGGAAGCCTACATGGAAGATTTAGTGAATGACATTCCTGATGTATGGTCCCGGTTCCTGAAAGAGATTGAGGATTTTAAATCATAATGTTGTTCGATGGTTATTCAGAGTAATGAAGCTTGTACATCGTTAAAATGCTGCTAATGTGAAATCGGGCACGGTGTTCGTGCTTATTCTGGCGCTGATCATCGGGCTGGCGGTGTGGCCGGGGGTGCTTGAGAAAAAAAGTGGGACGGGAATAAAATGACAATTTCATTTGCAGTTGTACGTTTTTTTCGTACAACTAAAAACGCCTCTCTTGCTCGAACTTATTTTTTTTAGTAGACTATTAATGACCCTTGTCTTGCCATCAGCCGAGGGTAATTTCAGTTGTACCCAAATTGGGGACAACTGAAGTTGTTTGAATTCACGGTCCTTGATTTTTCCCCAATATTGTCTTGGTGTTG
>JAUVGS010000074.1 GCA_030593665.1 Chitinivibrionales bacterium
GCCGGTCGCCATGGAAATAAAGGTGTTATATCAAAGATCGTGCCTCGGGAAGACCTGCCATTCTTGCCGGATGGTACTCCTGTTGATATTATCCTGAATCCATTGGGGGTTCCTTCCCGTATGAATGTCGGACAGATTTTAGAGTGCCATATGGCATTAGCTGCGAGGAATCTTGATTTACATATTGCAACATCGGTATTTGATGGGGCCGGTGCTGATGATGTCATCGCAATGCTGAAAGAAGCTGGTCTCTCCGGTACAGGAAAAACAGTCCTTCGTGATGGCAGGACCGGTGAGCAATTTGATAATGAGATTACCGTTGGGCCTGCATATATTATGAAACTGTGTCACCTTGTTGATGATAAAATACATGCACGGTCAATTGGCCCGTACTCTCTCGTTACCCAGCAACCATTAGGTGGAAAATCACAATTCGGTGGTCAGCGTTTTGGTGAGATGGAGGTATGGGCACTTGAGGCGTATGGTGCGGCATATACCCTTCAACAGATATTAACGGTGAAGAGTGATGATTTAACCGGCCGCTCGAGAATCTATGAATCAATAGTTAAAGGTGAAAATTCCCCACGATCAGGAATTCCGGAGTCATTTAATGTTCTCGTACGTGAGATTAAAGCTCTGGCACTCGATATTCAATTACATTATGAAGAGGATTAGAACTAGGATTTCAAAGTATAGTTCAATGAAAACAGTACTTTTTTAACCAAATAAACGGGGGTTGTTCCGTGACCGAACTGTATAGTCAGTATGGGAAGAAAATTCAGGAAATAACCAGTATCAGCGTGCATCTCGCAACTCCTGATACTATCCGTAACTGGTCCTATGGCGAAGTGTCAAAACCGGAGACCATAAATTACCGCTCTTTTAAACCGGAGCGGGATGGACTTTTTTGTGAAAAGATTTTTGGTCCGGTACGTAACTGGGAATGTAATTGCGGAAAATATAAACGGATACGGTATCGGGGTGTTGTATGTGATCGGTGCGGGGTTGAGGTAACCCATTCAAAAGTTCGTCGTGAACGAATGGGACATATTGAGTTAGCGGTACCGATTGTCCATATATGGTTTTTCAAGAGTATTCCCTCACAAATAGGCTCATTGCTTGGTATCTCAAATACCATTCTTGAAAGAGTTATTTATTATGAGTCCTATATTGTTATTGATCCCGGAGATACCGGGTTGAATAAGATGGATCTTCTCAGGGAAGAAGACTACGAAGAATTGAGAGAAGGCGGAAAAGAGTTCGATGCTAAAATGGGTGGCGAAGCTATCCTTGAACTCCTTGCCACACTTGATGTTGAAGATCTTTCTGCTGAGTTACGGTATAAGATAGAAATCGAATCATCTGAACAGAGAAAACACGACCACTTGAAACGGCTGCGTATTGGTGAGGCTTTTCTGAGATCCGGCAATCATCCGGAAAATATGGTCCTGACGGTTTTGCCGGTTCTGCCGCCTGACTTACGGCCGCTGGTTCCTCTTGAAGGTGGACGGTTTGCAACATCTGATCTGAATGATCTTTACAGAAGGGTGATTAATCGGAATAACCGTTTGAAAAAACTCATTGAAATAAAGGCTCCCGATGTTATTCTTCGTAACGAGATGCGAATGTTGCAGGAAGCGGTTGATACGCTCTTTGATAACGGCCGTCGTACGTCTTCAGTAAAAGGTGAAGGGAAACGCCCACTCAAATCACTCAGCGACTTACTGAAAGGAAAACAGGGGCGATTTCGTCAGAACCTTCTTGGAAAACGTGTTGATTATTCCGGCCGTAGTGTAATCGTTGTCGGTCCCGAGTTGAAGCTCCATCAGTGCGGCCTGCCAAAGGTGATGGCTCTTGAACTGTTTAAACCATTTGTGATCCAGAAGTTGGAAGAAAAAAATCTGGTGCAGACAGTAAAAAGCGCGAAAAAATTTGTAGAAAAAGAACGTCCCGAGGTATGGGATATTCTTGAAGAGGTTATTAAGGATCATCCGGTCATGTTAAACCGTGCACCAACTCTCCACCGATTGGGTATACAGGCTTTTTTCCCGGTACTTGTTGAGGGTAAGGCAATCCGGTTGCACCCGTTGGTATGTGCTGCATTTAATGCGGACTTTGACGGCGACCAGATGGCAGTGCATGTACCTCTCTCCTTTGAATCTCAAATTGAATGCCGACTGCTTATGCTTAGTGCGAACAATTTATTACGTCCGTCAAATGGTGAGCCGGTAATGGTTCCGAGTCAGGATATGGTTCTTGGTATTTACTATTTAACAAAAATGGCCACTGGGAAAAAGGGTGAAGGGCGTTGTTTCTCTGATACCCCTGAAGTGTTACATGCGATTGCCGATAATCAGATTTCCCTGCATGCAAAGATAATGGTGCGGATTAACGGACAGCGGCTCGAGACAACAGCTGGAAGAATTATCTTTAATGAGATTGTTCCCGATGAAATACCCTATCAAAATGAATTGATGAAAAAACCCAACCTTGAGCGTTTCGTCGCAGAGATTATTAATACGTGCGGCAACCGAACCGCCTGCTATTTCCTTGACAATGTAAAGGATATCGGGTATGAATATGCTACAAAAGCAGGGGTTACCTTCGGTATCGACGACTTAGTCGTTCCGAAAGAGAAAGAAGAGATCATTAATAAGTCCCTCGAAGAGGTTAAACGAATCCGCAAACAGTATACACGAGGTGTTATTACCGAGGGTGAACGGTATAATAAGATTATTGACATATGGACACATACGACAAATGAAGTATCGACCGTGTTGTATGAACGTTTGAAAGACGATAAGGATGGATTTAATTCTGTCTACATGATGCTTGATGCAAAGGCACGGGGTAGTCAGGACCAGATTAAACAGCTCGCCGGAATGCGTGGATTAATGCAGAAACCACAGAAGAAGATTACCGGTGCCGTCGGTGAAATTATTGAAAATCCGATTTTGTCAAATTTTAAGGATGGCCTTTCCGGCCTTGAATACTTCATCTCAACCCACGGAGCGCGTAAAGGTCTTGCTGATACCGCACTGAAAACTGCTGATGCCGGTTATTTAACACGGCGTCTCGTTGATGTCGTACAGGATATTGTCATTAATGAGGATGACTGTGGTACTACAAAAGGTATTGAAATTGAAGCACTGCGTGAAGGTGATGAGATTATTGAACCGCTTGCTGCCCGTATTGTCGGAAGAACGGTCCAACAGGATATTTATGATCCCGTTTCTGATGAACTCATCTGTGGCATCAACACGTTAGTTGATGAGGAAACCGCTACCCGGATTGAAGAGGCTGGTGTTGAGCGAATTATAATCAGGTCGGTACTTGGTTGTGATTCTTCGCATGGTGTCTGTAAAATGTGTTATGGCCGCAACCTCGCTACTGGTAAGGATGTTGGCGTTGGAGAGGCTGTTGGTATTATGGCTGCTCAAAGTATTGGAGAGCCCGGCACACAGCTCACACTCCGTACCTTCCATATCGGTGGAACGGCATCACGTCTTATCGCAAAATCGCAGGAAGTTTCAAAGGTTGAAGGTATCGTTCGTTTCTTTAAGATTGAGTATGTCGCTCATGATACCGGTATGGTCGTTATGACAAGGTTTGGTGAGATTGCCGTGTTTGATGAAAAGGACCGTGAACGGTATCGTTATAATGTTCCTCATGGCTCACTCATTCGTGTTGAAGATGGGAAGAATGTGAAAAAAGGTCAGGTACTATTTGGATGGGATCCCTATAATAATGTTGTTATTGCTAATAAGGGCGGTACTATTGAAGAGATAGATCTGAAAGAAGGTGAAACAATCCGCGAGATATATGATGCTCAGACCGGTATGACAAATATTGTTGTTATGGAGGACCGTGGAAGAACATTGCACCCGCATATTAGAATATGTGATAAAAATAATAAGATTATTGCCAATATTGCGGTACCGGCAGGCGCTTACCTTCAGGTACGAACCGGAAAAAAAGTCAATGCGGGTGATATCCTTTTTAAGATTCCTCGTGACAGTGGTAAGAGCCGTGATATTACCGGCGGTCTGCCACGTGTAGCAGAGCTGTTTGAAGCGCGCCGGCCAAAAGATGCAGCGGTAATTTCCGAAATCGATGGTATCGTTGAATTCAAAATGCGTCCGGTGAAAGATAAGAACAGTAAGGTTATCAATGACGGTGATGGGAAACCGCTCATGGAACCTGATATCGAACGGGGAAACCGCAAGGTTATTGTTAATGATGAACATCGTGATGCCCATCATGATGATTCAAAAGAGTACTCGATCCCGGTCGGCAAACATATGCGTGTTCATGATGGTGACCGTGTCAGTATTGGTGATCGTCTATGTGAAGGATCGATAGATCCACATGATATTCTCCGCGTTCTGGGTGAACATGCCGTGCAGAAATATCTAATAGATGAAATACAGGCAGTATATCGTCTACAGGGTGTTAAAATTAATGATAAACATATTGAAGTAATCGTATCACAAATGCTCCAGAAGGTACAAATTAGTGATCCTGGTGATACAGACTTTTTGCAGGGCGATGCTGTTAATAAGAAAATATTACGCAGGGAGAACGAGCTTGCACTGGCCGAGGGTAATAAACCTGCGAATTCCAAGCCGATGCTTCTTGGTATTACTAAGGCGTCATTAACAACAGAATCGTTTCTCAGTGCCGCGTCATTCCAGGAAACTACTAAAGTATTAGCTAAAGCGGCAGTTGAAGGAAAAACCGATGTGTTGAGAGGTTTGAAGGAGAATCTTATTATGGGTAATCTCATTCCGGCTGGAACAGGTTCCCGGTATTATAAAAATATAAAAGTCAAAGATATTGAAGCCGATCTTGTTCATGTCGGTGAACATGAAGAAAACCCTGATTTTGACGGACTTAGTGGCGAAATACTTTGAAAATAGGTTGATTGAAATAAAAACAAATAACTATTTTATGGGATTCTTTTTTTAGGAGGATACTAATTGCCAACGATTAGTCAATTAATTAGAAAAGGTCGTAAAAGCCAGGTTAAGCGAAGTTTGTCGCGTGCATTACAGAAATGTCCGCAACGTCGCGGGGTGTGTACACGGGTTTTTACTACAACGCCTAAAAAGCCGAATTCAGCCCTCAGAAAGGTCGCACGTGTTCGTTTAACCAACCATATTGAGGTGAATGCATATATTCCGGGTGAGGGACACAATCTTCAGGAACATTCGATTGTTCTTATCCGTGGCGGTCGTGTGAAGGATGTTCCAGGTGTAAGGTATCATATTATTCGCGGCTCTCTTGATACACAAGGTGTTGAGGAGCGAAAGCGTGGTCGTTCAAAATACGGTGTTAAAAAGCCGAAGAAATAAGATAAGGAAAAGAGGATATGTCTCGAAGAAGAAAAGCCCAAAAGCGAGTCGTTGTTCCGGATTTTAAATATAAGAATGAATTAGTAACTCATTTTATAAGCAGTGTTATGCGTAGTGGTAAAAAACGTCTGGCTGAACAGATTTTTTACAATGCACTTGATACTATCGCCCAGAAGACATCACAGGATGGATTGGTTCTATTCAAGAAAGCGGTTGATAATGTGAAACCCCAGTTGGAGGTGAAGTCCCGTCGTATTGGTGGGGCCAACTATCAGGTTCCTATTGAGGTTTCTTATGAACGCCGCACGACACTGGCAATCCGGTGGATTATATCTTATGCAAAAGCTCGTTCAGAGAAAACTATGGCAGATAAACTTGCCGGTGAGCTGTTACAAGCATCGAATAATGAAGGTGGGGCGGTCCGAAAGAAAATTGATACGCATAAAATGGCCGAGGCAAACAAGGCTTTTGCCCATTTCCGTTGGTAATTACATTTATTCTCTGGTATTACATATAGAAGGCGCGTTTAACGTGCCTTTATGATGTTTGAAAGATTGTGTGTTCTTATGTGTTGTTGTTATGAAACCGGCTGGAACATCTATAAAATGAAGAACGTGAGGTATTACCGGCTGATTGTAAGAAAGTATAATGGATATGGCTTCCAGTCTCGAGAAGGTAAGAAATATCGGTATTATGGCCCATATCGATGCGGGCAAGACAACAACAACTGAAAGAATACTGTATTATACCGGCATAGTACACAGGATGGGAGAAGTTCATGACGGCAATACCGTCATGGATTGGATGGCTCAGGAGCGTGAACGGGGTATTACGATAACATCAGCTGCCACTTCCTGTGACTGGAACGGGTATCATATTAATATTATTGATACACCGGGACATGTTGACTTCACGATAGAAGTCGAGCGTTCTTTGAGAGTTTTGGATGGCGCAGTTGCCATATTCGATTCAGTGGGAGGCGTAGAACCTCAGTCAGAGACTGTCTGGCATCAAGCTGATACCTACAACGTTCCCAGAATCGCTTTTGTTAATAAGATGGACCGTGTTGGTGCGGATTTCGAGAGGGTTATTGCCATGATGCAGCAGAAATTAACGTTAGAGCCGATACCCGTGCAAATCCCTCTTGGTAAAGAAGATGTATTCAAAGGTGTCATTGATCTTGTCAGGATGAAAGTATACCGTTACAGTGAAGATGACCTTGGAGCGCAGGTAATAGAGGAAAGCATTCCGTCAGATATTCAGGAGGAGGCACACCATTATCGGGAACTTATGCTTGAAATGGCAAGTGAATTTAATGATGAACTTCTGGAGAAAGTAATTGAACATGAAAGCATTGATGAACAGTTGATACACGATGCTCTTCGTACCGGTACTCTAAACAACAAGATTTGTCCTGTTCTTTGTGGTTCAGCGTTGAAAAACAAAGGAGTACAGCAGCTCCTTGATGCTGTAATAACATATTTGCCTTCGCCGCTGGACAGGGGAAGCGTAACAGGAGTTAATCCAAAAAGCAATGAGCCGGTTGAACGGTCACCTGATTCAACAAGTCCCTTTTCTTGCCTTGTATTTAAAATTGCAACGGATCCACATGTGGGACGGTTGGCTTTTGCACGGGTGTATTCGGGAAAGGCGGGATTAAAAGAGACGCTTATTAATCCGAGAACAGGAAGGAAAGAGCGGCTTACCAGGATATTTCGTATGCATTCGAATCATCGTAAACCAGTGCAGATAATAGAGGTTGGTGAGATTCTGGCTCTTGTGGGTTTAAAGGATACAACGACAGGTGATACACTTTGTACTATGAATAATCAAATCTGTTTTGAAGAGATGACCTTTCCGCAGCCGGTTATTTCAATATCGATTGAGCCGAAAAGTGCTACGGGAGAAGAGAAACTGAATGCGGCTCTTGATCGGCTGGTTGACGAAGATCCTACGTGTGCAGTAGGGATTGACAAAGAGACAGGTCAGCGCCTGATCTCAGGAATGGGTGAGCTTCATCTTGAGATTCTCATTGATCGATTGAAACGGGAATTTAATGTTGAAGTTCATGCGGGAAAGCCGCAGGTTTCGTATCGTGAAACAATAACAATGCAGGCACAGGATGAAATTGAATATCAGCAGCCAATTGCCGGTAAGACCCAATATGCAAAAGTGTCTCTCGTTATCGAACCGGCAGATCCAGCGGATGGTGTTCAGTTTACCTCGCGGATTAAACGTAAAGATGATATACCGGAAGTTTTTATTGAGGCGGTGAAACAGGGAATTTTTGAAGCTTCAAGTGGTGGAGAGTTGGCAGGATATCAGGTTTTGGGTATCCATGTTTTTCTTGAGAAATTAGGCATCCGAGAGGATGATACAACAGAAATGGCCTGTAAGATTGCGAGTTCGATGATCTTTCGACAGGCATATATAAAAGCTGAACCGGTGATCCTGGAACCAATAATGCGGCTTGAAATAGTTATGCCTGACGAATATGTCGGGACGGTAATTAACGATTTAAATAGCAAGCGTGGAAAGGTTACAAAAATTGCGAATCGGAGGGAACAGCAAATAGTTGATGCTGATGTCCCCCTGTCGGAGATGTTTGGATATGCAACTGTGCTTCGCTCTCTTACTAAGGGAAGAGCAGTCTATACAATGCAGTTTTCACAATATAAACAGACAAGCAAGGCTGTACAGGAAGCACTGTTAAAACGAATTGGAAGATTTTAATATGTTTAGGAAAAAGTATTACGAGGAGGATAAGAATGGCAAAGGAGAAGTT
>JAUVGS010000187.1 GCA_030593665.1 Chitinivibrionales bacterium
GTCAAAAACTGGTTTCTTCTTTTTTAGAATATAAGCTTGTGAACAGACTATATATATTTTATAGTGATAAACTTCTTGGCAGTGGAATTGACGGGATTAAATTCACAAAATATTTATCTATTGATTCCGGTATGCAGTTAAACCATATTGCAACGCGCTGTTTTGGAAATAATATCATGCTGACCGGTATACCATACTGGGAGAAATAAATGTTTACCGGATTAATTGAAACAATCGGAACAATTCGTTCAATAACCAGAGGGAATAAAAGCCTGACGATTGGTATTCTCCCTGATTGTGATGATTATGCGGTTTCTACAGGAGGTTCGGTTGCAGTTGATGGTGCTTGTATAACAGTGGAATTAATTTCCGGAAAAGAGTTATCTTTTACTGCTGTTCACGAAACACTTGCCCGGACAACTTTAACTAAGAAGCGAGTTGGAGAGAAAGTTAATCTGGAACGTGCAATACGGTTAGGTGACCGTTTAGAGGGCCATATCGTTTTAGGGCATGTCGATGGAATAGGTCGAGTTCTCTCCGATCAAAAAAAAGGTGACAGCCTTTTACGATCGGTTTGGATCCCGGAAAATCTTCGAAGATACATGGCTCCCAAGGGATCTGTTGCTGTTGATGGAATAAGCCTTACCATTGCTGAGAGTGACGATGAGGCAATTACCGTTTCATTTATTCCACATACGGTGAGCGAAACAACAATGGGCCAAAAGCATATTGGGGATGAGATGAACATCGAATGTGATATATTTGCTCGCTATGTAGCTCGTCAATTGTATTTTAATCGGAAACAGGGAATACCGAAAGGGTCTTTGGAAAAGGAAGGCCCGGGGATTTTGTCATTATTGGAGAGTAACGGATTTTGAAAACATTTGCTGAAATTGAAGCGGTTATTGACGATTTTAAAAATGGTAATATTGTCATTATTGTCGATGATGAAGATCGGGAGAATGAAGGTGATCTTGCTTTTGCTGCAGAGAAGTGTACACCTGAAAAAATAAATTTCATGGCTACATATGGTCGGGGACTGATTTGTATTGCTATGGAAGCCGGGCGGCTGGATGAGTTGGGTATTCCCATGATGGTTTCTGAGAATACCTCCCGATACGAAACCGGTTTCACGGTGTCTGTAGAGGCTCGTGAGGAGACTACCACTGGAATATCTGCTGCCGATAGGAGTGCAACGGTCAGAAAACTTGTCGATCCGGAAAGTAAACCGGGTGATTTTATTAAACCGGGACACATGTTTCCAATCCGTGCATGTAAAGGCGGTGTTTTAGTACGAAGTGGTCAGACGGAAGCCTCCGTTGATCTGGCAAAGCTTGCCGGTCGCTATTCCGCCGGAGTTATTTGTGAGATAATGAATGATGATGGCACCATGGCGCGTATGCCCCAGCTAAAGAAATTCGCAGTAAAACATAATTTGAAAATTATTTCTGTCGCTGATCTTATACGATATCGCACCGCACATGAACACTTTGTAACTTGCCAATCTACAGCACAGTTGCCGACAGAGTATGGGATTTTTAATATTAAAACGTATGAAGACACCCTTTCCGGTGTGGTTCACATTGTACTTATGAAAGGGGAGATAAATCCGGAAGAACCGATACTTGTTCGAGTTCACTCAGAGTGTTTTACCGGAGATATCTTTGGCTCACGACGCTGTGATTGTGGTGAACAGTTGCATAAAGCCATGAAAGAAATAGCGAAAAAAGAAGGGGTTATACTTTATTTACGCCAGGAAGGCCGGGGAATCGGACTCGCCAACAAATTGAAAGCATACGAGTTACAGGATCAGGGTATGGATACTGTTGAAGCAAATGTAGAATTGGGTTTTCCACCTGATTTGCGTGATTACGGTATCGGAGCGCAAATCCTTGCTGATCTTGGTGTAAAGAAAATCCGTCTGATGACGAATAATCCACGGAAAATAGTTGGATTAGAAGGCTATGGCATTGAAATAGTAGAACGTGTTTCAATACAGGTTCAACCAAGAAAAGAGAATGAAAAATATCTAGCGACAAAAAAGTCAAAACTAGGACACCTTCTTGAAGGAGGATATTTATGTCAACCATAATTGAAGGCCAGTTAGAAGCTTCAGGAAAGCGGTTTGCACTCGTTGCGAGTCGATTCAATGAATTAATAAGTAGAAAACTGGTCGAGGGCGCGGTAGATTGCCTTGTACGTCACGCCGTTGATCAAAATGATATTGCAATAGTATGGGTACCAGGGTCCTTTGAAATACCTTTAGTTGCAAAAAAACTTGCAGCGTCTGACAAGTATGATGCGGTTATTTGCCTTGGCGCTGTTATCAGAGGGAATACTGCCCATTTTGATTATATCGCAGCGGAGGTTTCCAAGGGAGTTGCAGCGGTTGGACTGGAGACCGGTAAACCGATTATTTTTGGTGTTCTTACAACAGACACCATTGAACAGGCTGTTGAAAGGGCTGGAACAAAATTGGGTAACAAAGGTTTTGATGCAGCACTTTCTGCAATAGAAATGGTCAATCTGTTTACAAAGCTATAAACTGATTTTATTAGTACCTTAGAAATGATTTTCTACCGGACAAGCTGGCACCTTGTACCATTTATTGACAGAAAATTATTTCGTTTAGGCTATAGTCCAGCTTTGCTGGGTACTTATCCCGCATAAATGGGACTATAGCAGTTTATCTGGGTCAGGATGTTTTTACGTTACATTTCGTTAACTATCGTTAGAACATACATTTAATTTAAAGGCTGATACTACTACTTTTGTTAATACGATGTAAGAAGCATGAAAAATAAACGAAGAGCCCGTGTACTTGCCCTCCAGGTGATGTATGCATATGATGTCAGGGATGACAAAGATATCGTTTCGATCTTTGAGACAATTGCAGCAAATACCAAGATTGGCAAAGAGGCAAAAAAATACGCCCATGAACTCATTCTAAAAGCAGTGACAGACACGAATGAGATTGATTTACTATTACAAAAACACGCTGCTAATTGGGATGTGAAAAGAATGGCCGTTATTGATCGTAATATATTACGGCTGGCAATAACGGAACTTCGTTTAATCGAAGAGGTGCCTTATAAAGTAGTTATTGATGAAGCCGTTGAAATTGCCAAAATTTATGGTACTGAAGAATCGGGAAAATTTGTAAATGGTGTTATCGATGCAATATATAAAGAATTATCCATACAATAGAGGTTTTATGAGGAAAGGATTATAGACACATATGGAACAGATCCATGAGAAGAATAATCGAATTGTTGCGTTAGGTATCCTTTTTATAACGTTTATTGCCTTTATATCCACAGTTTCTCCAACCGTTGCTTTCTGGGATTGTGGAGAGTATATTGGCGCATCACATTCGCTGGGAATTCCACACCCTCCGGGTAATCCGATGTATGTGCTGCTTGGGCGGGTGTTTTCAATTATTTTTTTCTTTTTCAGGCAGGTAGCTTTTCGCATCAATCTGATATCTGTGTTTAGCGCTTCATGTGCCTCAATGTTGATTTACCTGATTATTGTTCGCGCTATGATTTCATGGATGGGGATTCCTGATACAACGTGGAAAAGGATAACAGTATATTTATCAGGTATAGTAGGTTCTCTTTTTACTGCATTCGGCTATACCTTCTGGTTCAGTGCAGTTGAAGCCTCCGTGTATATTCCCTCAATGCTTATTGTTGTCCTCTGTGCGTGGTTGGCAATTAAATGGTCTCAGAGCAAGGATCCGCACCGGGATCAGCTCCTGATACTTTTTACGTATGTCGCTTTCATAGGTATTGGGATTCATATGATGTCGATGCTTGCATTAATTCCAGTCGGTCTCTATATATTTCTTTCCGATGAAAACAAAATGAAAGACTGGCGACTGTGGATTACTGCCATGGCGATGTTAGCGGTGATTTATGATGTTTCACTGTTTTTATGGCTTGGTCCGGTTACAGTAGTGGGAACTTTTGTCATGTCATTAGTAGAAAAATCGGCAAAAAAGAAATGGCGTTTTTGTTTCTGGCTTGCCTTCTTTGCTTTAATGGGTTATTCCGTACATTTATATATACCTATTCGTTCAACCGTTCAGCCAATAATTGATGAAAACCATCCTGTTATTGTAATTGATGAATCCGGCAAGATAAACTGGCTTGCTTTTAAGGGCTTTTTAGAACGTAAACAGTATGGGTCGGAATCGATGATCACCCGTATGTTTCATCGGCTTGGAGCCTGGAATAAGCAATTCGGGATTGATGGTCATATGGGATATGGTGGATTTCATTTGACCCAATTTTTTCATTTCGGACGTTCTGTCGGTATCGACAGAAATAATACACTCATTAATAATTGGGGTACTGCAGGAGGGCTTTTCCGTCTTATCCTCTATCTGCTACCTACTTTTTTTATGTTATATGGATGGGCCTATTTATACAATAAAAACAGGAATATGGCGATTCTCCTGATCTTTTTATTTGTAATAGGTTCCGTTATTATGGTTTTATATATGAATTTTGCCGATGGTACCCGTCCTATGAAACGGGATTATCTCATGTGGGTGAGAAACGGAAAGCAGGGGCAGCTTCCACTACAGCATCGTGAGGTCCGTATCCGTGACTACTTTTATACCACCGGTTTTATGTTTTTCGGCATGTGGATGGGATTAGCTGCGGGCTGTTTTATGCATTTTTTGTTTACAAATAAAAACCGTTTCTTCCGTACGCAGCTTGCGCCGATCATCGCGGTACTTTTTGCGGTATCACCCGCGCTGCCTTTCTCACAGAATTTAGTTGAAAATCATCGGCGGAAAGACTGGATCCCCTATGATTATGCCTACAATCTGCTTATGTCATGTGAAAAAGATGGTATACTTTTTACTAACGGTGATAATGACACCTTTCCGTTATGGTTTTTACAGGAGGCGGAGGAAATTCGGCGGGATGTCCGAATAGTCAACCTCAGCCTTCTTAATACAAAATGGTATATAAAACAGTTGAAAATGCTGGAACCGAAAGTACCGATTTCATACGCGATTAAGGAAATTGAAGAAAAACTCAACCATCAATTGAACCCGTTGGAACGAGCGGTAAATTATAGGATGCGCGGTGCAGGGATTGTGGTAACGCTACCCGGACGGGACACCAAGCGTGCACTGCGGGTTCAGGACCAGATGGTTATAAATATTGTTGATTCCAACAAGTGGAAAAAACCTATCTATTTTGCGGTGACAGTCTCCAGTGAT
>JAUVGS010000396.1 GCA_030593665.1 Chitinivibrionales bacterium
TATGATGCAATTGACCTAAGATAGACACGAACATAGGGGTCTGCGGGCAGGTCGTTGAAGCTGTTTGATTCTATGGCTTTGATATATTTCACGTTAAGCTTCAGATCCTTCGCAATGGTCTCAAGAGTTATCCGACGGGTAACCCGCTCCTTGTGGAGTATGTCTCCAACTTTCTCTTTTACCGGTTCACGGACCTGATTTTCTTCGGGTTGTTCCTGCCCAGCCTGTGGCTTGTTGTAATCTGTCGTTTCAGACATTACCGTAATCCTTTCAGAAATTCGGTGTATGCTTTGTACATGTTAATAGTTTCAGTTATTGGTAATCCCATTACATTATAAAAACACCCATTGATTCTGTCAATAAAGGTCATGGCTTTACCCTGTATAGCATAAGCGCCTGCTTTGTCTGCGTGTTCGTCGTAGGTAAGGTATTCATCGATTTCCCACTCAGCAATGTCACGGAAAAATACCTCCGAACAGGCGGTTGCTGTAGTTTTAAAATTAATTTCCGCGCAGAGAAGTGCAACTCCTGAGTATACCTTATGTGCTCTGCCCGATAACTGTTTCAGCATTTCCCGCGCATCATCACAGGATACCGGTTTGCCAATGACCTGGGTATCAATATAAACAACCGTATCGCTTCCGAGGACAAGTGATGAGGAAAACCGTGATGCAACCGATTGTGCTTTTGCCAGGGCCAGTTCCTGAACGGAATCCTCGATCCGATCTATTTGAATATAAATCTCTTCATTTTCTATAGTCGGAGGCTGTATGGAAAACGTAAAACCCATGTTTGTAAGGATTTCTTTCCGCCGCGGCGATTTCGATGCCAGGATTATTGGCCTGTCAAGTTTGTTCCACCTGCTATTCATACGATAAGGGTTCCGGGTTCAAGGTTCAGGGTTCTGGGTTGAAATCAAAAATCCAAAGTCTAAACAACGTTTTATTATAGAAAAAAGCGATTTTAACCTTTTACGCAATGTTATCCAGGGGCTTTCGTATAGACCCACAGGGATGAACGGGGAACCCTGAACCTGTGAACGGTTACAAAATAGTATATCCTGCACTGTAACATTATGAATACTATCTATGTAATATAAAAAAGGGGATGTTGGAATACCATAATTTGCGATCAAGAATAACGAAATACAAATCTTGAATGTTTAAAAAGTCTACTAAATGATGAGAAACTCTCAGGAAATATGATGCAGGTACTATATTTATTATTCTTTTATACCACTCAGAATGATTGTAAAATATAGGATTACACTATGATTGGAAGAAATGACCCGTGCTGGTGCGGTAGTGGTAAAAAGTATAAGAGATGCCATATGAATTCAGAAATCGGGCAGAGAAATAAAACTATATCTCCAAAAACAAACCGTATGATAAAATCATCTGACGATATTAAAGGCATGCGACGTGCCGGTGCTTTTAACGGTGAATTGATGGATTATATTCGTCCCTATGTGAAAGCCGGTATATCAACAGAAGAGATTAATACACTGGTTCATGAATATACGGTCAAGCATGGACACCTTCCTGCCTGTCTTTTGTATCATAAATTCCCCAAATCAGTCTGTATTTCGGTAAATGACGTTGTTTGTCATGGGATTCCTTCTTCGGAGACAATTCTGAAAGAGGGGGATATTGTCAATGTTGATCTTACCACAATCGTTGACGGGTATCATGGTGATTCTTCCGAGACTTTTCTGATTGGTGATATTTCTGAGGAGGCCCGGCATGTAGTCAAGATCGCAGCAGAATCTATGATGCGCGGAATTAAAGCGGCTGGTCCGGGGAAACCCCTTGGTATTATCGGACAGACGATTCAACCATATGCAGAGTCACAGAACTGTTCGGTGGTCCAAAAATATACCGGGCATGGTGTCGGGAAAAAGTTTCACGAGTTTTTTACGGTTTGTCACCATATCTCACCTGAGTGTGATACGGTAACTCTTCTTCCAGGCATGACTTTAACCATTGAGCCGATGATTAATTTAGGTGCGTATAAAGTTGTCACAAGTCGCGAGGATGGATGGACGGTGCGAACAAAGGACGGCTCACTCTCTGCGCAGTTTGAACATACCATTCTTATTACTGAAACAGGTGCTGAGGTGTTAACGAGAGCACCTTCACAGATTAAGGCCGGAACGATATTAAATTTCCCCTAACCATCTTTAACTCTGATTATTCAGGATTAATATGATTAACATGATTTTCAACCTGTTAAATAATAATTCTACAGGTTTAACTTCGGATTAACGATCTGGAATAACTATTACACCTATGATAGAGATAAAATACCCGCCCCCGGTCGAGAAAATTGTCTTGTCCGGCTTATGTACCTCCCGGATGGATCAAGGTCTTTTCGAGGAGGATATGCAGGAGATGGTTATGCTCTGCCGTACCGCAGGTGCAAAGATTCTGGAAAGTTTTGTACAACGGGCACAACGGCCGAGTGCAACAATTTACATTGGTAAAGGAAAACTCTCCGAGATTCACCAGTATATGAAGGAAAAAAAGTGCAAAACGCTTGTTATTGATGCGGAGCTATCTCCCGGGCAGATTCGTAATATCGAAAAACTGATAGACGGGAAGGTTATTGACCGCAGCCAGCTTATTCTTGATATATTTGCCCAGCATGCGCGTACGAATGAAGCACGTATACAGGTCGAACTGGCACAGCTTCGCACCCTGTATCCGCGCCTTACCCATGCATGGAGCCACTTTTCACAGCAGGTAGGGGGAATAGGGACTCGCGGTCCCGGTGAGAAACAACTGGAAGTAGACCGGCGCCTGGTACAGAATAAAATCGCCGATCTAAAACGCAGACTTAAGAAAGTTGAGCGATCACGTATCACGCAACGTAAGCGCAGAAAAGCGTTTACCCGGCTCGTCCTGGTGGGATATACCAATGTCGGTAAATCATCCCTGCTGAATGCTTTATCAGGTTCTAAAGTTTTTGTCGAGAATAAACTCTTTGCCATACTTGATACGGCAACCAGGAG
>JAUVGS010000577.1 GCA_030593665.1 Chitinivibrionales bacterium
ACCGCTGTGATTAACACGCAGTAAAATTGCGTAAGGATTGATATGTATCTGCGAATTTTCCGGCTGCTTTTGAACTACATCTTCTTCAATCTCTACCGGACAATGTTTCCAGAAAAAATCATCATAATCTGTAACTCCCCAGGCTGTTTTCTGATCTTCTGTAAATACAAGACTGTCGTTAAAACACATTTCTACATCATCAATACCAAAAGGTATTAGAGAATTGGGAATATGTTTCAGTTTGTTATACTCAAGATCGACATAATGCAATGCAGGAATATTTCCGATGTCTTCAGGAATGTAGGTTATCAGATTATGTTCTGCTATTAGCGTTTTCAATGCATCCATTTCACAGATTTCATCAGGAATACCGGCTATTTTATTGTGTTGTAATTGAAAGGAATACAATTTTTTACAGTTTCCGATTTCCGGAGGGATAGCGGTTATTTCATTGTACGAAATATTAACGGTAAGTAATGATTCCAGATTGCCTATTTCCGGTGGTAGAGAGGTTAATTTGTTATTTCTACTTATGTTCAGTACAATTAGCTTTTTAAGATATCCGATTTCCGGAGGGATAGTTTCTACATTTGTTTTTTCTAATCCAAATAAAGTCACCTGATCAAGCTGCTTTACTGATGCGGGAAGTATATGAAACGATGGTTGACCAAATCCCAGGTATAGTACTCTTCCGGCGCTGTCTTTCTTGCCTATGGCACTATCAACAGGCACGGTATACAGCCCGTTAGTATCCAGAATCTGCCTGATAGCTAACGAATCATCTTTCCAGGTCTGCGGAAACACATTTAAAACCAAGAAGATTACCAGTAACGTTACACAGCACTTTTTTATGCCCATTGCACACACTCCTTTTAATACAAATAAGCAGGAGTAGTCACTACTATTAATCTACTCCTGTTTATGAAGTTTTTTTTTAGAACATAGTATCTCAGTACGAAGATGATTTCAACGTTCCGGCACCGAACAGAATGAAATTATCCGTTACATCATCATCAATAAAATCCCTGTTCGAATATTCAAGGTATGCTTCACCAAAACTCTTTTCTCCTCCTGTGGGTCCCAGGGCTTCAGTATACTCATCGTAGTCATTATCACTCCAATTGTAAAAAGAGTTGCCCATCATAGTAAGCCCTGTATGACCTATACCGTAAAGCAGTCCTAAATTGTCATCCCAGAGATAATTGGATATCGCGCACGCAATTCCTTCGAAGAAGAGCACCTTTGACTGACCCCCGTCATCCTGCATGTCACAGAAGGAGCGGTTGTACCAGTTTTTCAATCTGAACCCGTTTGCACCGCGGTTGCTGATATCGAAAAGATCGTTCGGCGTTATTGCGCTTGTATCGTCCTGCAGCCATAACGCAGGTACAGCCGGCGGGTGCCATCCGGGCAGAGAATTGTGCGCCTGGATGCATTTGTAATTTATATATTCATAACTGACAAAAGTATCGGCAGGGTAACGGACCCGGTCAGGGCTCCATGCCGGAGCAAGATTTCCAGGCGTTACTATGATTTTAAATACGTCCTGCT
>JAUVGS010000111.1 GCA_030593665.1 Chitinivibrionales bacterium
ATCTTTGTGATATGCAGGGGTATCTTTGTGAAATGCAGGGGTATCTTTGTGAAATGCAGGGGTATCTTTGTGAAATGCAGGGGTATCTTTGTGAAATGCAGAGGCATCCTTGTGAAATGCAGAGGCATCCCGGGCGAAATACAGGGGCACCGCCGCGAAATGCAGGGGTATCGGAGCGAAATGCAGGGGCCTGCCGGGCGAAACACAGGGGCACCGGAGTGAAAGAAGTGGAATAACTGTTGAAAGAAAGGGGATCGGGATGAAAATGCAGGAGGCATTCAAGCATAAATACCGTAGTTTTTATAAATAACGGTATAAAAACAACTCGTATTTACACACATGGCAATACATTATTAAAAATTGTATACCCTGTATCAACCATGAAAATAAGGAGGCTTTTATGCAACACACATCCAAAACAGTTTTACTAACAGCTATCTTTTTTTTCGTATGTTTTTCTCAAAACATAAATATCAACGGCACAGTAACAGACACAGGTGGTGCTGGTATAGAAGGTGCAATAGTACAGCTTGAAAAATATGGCTGTATGGATACAACAGGAGCAAATGGGGATTTTACAATTACAGGTACTGTTGGAATTAATAGTGAACTGAATAAACTATTACCAGACATGATTTCAGCAAATATACAAAACAATTCACTGAGTATTAATCTTGCAGACAAATCAAGTTTGGAAATTATAACTTATAATATACAAGGTAAGGTAATTTCTTTGGCAAAAAAACAATTAAATCCCGGAATTCATTCCATAAAATTACCAGTCACAAGTTCAGGCGTATATTTTCATAAGATAAAGGCATGTAAACAGGAGTTATTATTGAAAAGTACTTTAACAGGTACTACGGCTTTTGGAACAGGAACATTTATTAAAAAATCTCCTTCGATGACAGCGGCAAACAGCGCAAGAAGTTTTGACCTGATAAACGATGTGTTAAAATCAACTAAATCCGGGTATTTGAATTACCGCATTAAAATTGCAAATTCAGATACAAGCGGAATTGTAATAAAGATGATAACCTCTGCCGGCACATTAACGGATATAGACGGCAATGTATATCACACAGTAAAAATAGGAAATCAGGTATGGACAGTGGAGAATCTGCGCACGACCAGATATAACGACGGCACCGCAATTCCCCATGTTACGGATAATTCTTCATGGGAAAATCTAACTACGCCTGGTTATTGCTATTATGGTAATGATTCAACAGCCAATGCTGTTAAATACGGTGCTTTATACAACTGGTATGCGGTAAATACCGGGAAGCTTGCCCCGGCAGGCTGGCATGTCCCTGGTCTTGCCGAATGGGATACCTTAAAGAATTACTTAATAGCCAATGGATACAATTGGGACGGCACAACAACAGACAATAAAATCGGCAAGTCAATGGCGGAAAAGACGGATTGGTATTTATCAAGTGGGCAGGGTAATGTTGGAAATGGCCTTTCATCGAACAATAGCAGCGGCTTTTCGGCTTTGCCGGGCGGTTATCGTCTCAACGATGGTGATGTCAGCAACATTGGGAGCAACGGTCACTGGTGGAGTGCTACGGAGTACGGTGCGGCAGACGCATGCAACCGTTACCTCTACTACAGTAACGGCAACCTTAGCAGGAGCAACTACAGTAAGGCGTTTGGTTTTTCCGTTCGGTTGTTGCGGGATTGACTATTTGACAATTTGACTATTTTCTTTATATTACCCGCGAAGCGGGTCGAATTTCATTTTTGAAATATGAGCACATATACTGAATTACCTGCTTTATAAAGCGATGTATGATTTGCCGCTTGATATATTTCTATGACATTGATATATTTTAATCGTAATCGTACTCATAATCAAATTTTATTTTCTTTCGATTAGGATTAGGATTAGGGGTGAAATCGGTGCAAAAAAAAGAATACAAACCTGTTTACCGCGTATTTCCCCGCATGGGAATTTTCTTTGTAATTGGTTGTACACTTTTATTTCTTCACTGTGCCTATCTGAATACGTTTTATAATGCAAAAACTGCTTTTAATAAAACATTTAAGGCACATATGAAATTAAGGCGTATGGAGGCTGATACAACCAATGACCTTCCGGATGAGATACAACAGGGATATGACCGCGTAATTGCCAAATCGACAAAAATTCTGGAGGTTTATCCTAAACGCAGGAAAAGGCATGATGACGCCTCTTTCCTCAAGGCAAAAGCAACGTATTACAAAAGTGAATTCGCGTCTGCGATACGCCGTTTCAAGCAATTTCAAAAGGAATATCAAAACAGCCCCTTTATACCGGAATCCTATCTTCTTTTAGGTAAAGCTTATCTCGAAGAAAATTATCTGGAGAAGGCAGAAGAAATTTTTCAATTAATTCTCGAGAAATATACCAGGTTAAATAACAATGAGGAAATAACCCTTCTCATGGCTCAAGTGGCAATAAAGAGGGAAGGCAAGTCTCAGGCAATAAGGATTCTTGAAGAGAGTCTTCGCAGTGTAAAATCTGATGAGCGAAAGTTGGAGATTATTCTTAAGCTGTGTCCATTGTATATTGACCTGAAACTCTATGATAAAGCCATAGCTTTAATAAAAAAAGCACCGCGTAATAAAGATTTACAGAACTATCTTTTTCAGATAGTTTTTAATCTCCTTATTTGTTATAAAAAACAGGAGGAGTATACCAAAGCGCTCGCATTGACAGATAAAATGCTTAAGAATAATCAGTATGTGAAGCAGATACCCAGGCTTCTCATGGAAAAAGGCATTATTCTTAAAGAGATGGGGCAGATAGAAGAGGCGGTTAAAATATTCGAGGAAGTCGCTGAAGGGGATGGAACAAATGCGGTTAAGGGAAGTGCGTGGTACGAGCTTGCTTGTATTTATCAGCATGAGTTTGGCGATTTCGAAAAAGCAAAGGAGTGCTATGAAAAAGTTGTGTCCCTTTCATCTAATGAGCGTATTGTTGATATTGCCAATACAAGAATACAGGGGATAGACCAGCGGCTGGAATATCTCAATAAGATTGAAAGTATTGGAGAGTCCGGGAAGGAAAAGAGCAGTGATACAACGGAGAATAAGAATCTGCTCGTGTATAAGCTGGGTGAAATATATTGGTTGAACCTGCATGAACCGGATTCCGCGCTGCAAATTTTTTATACTATTTTTATCGATACCCTTGCAGACAGCGCCTTGATGATGAAGTCACTCTATGCCAGTGCATGGATACTCCGATATGTAAAGGAAGACACGGTCGTTGCCGATAGCTTGTGTACTATTATAATAAAAAATTATCCGGCAACCATTGTTGCTCAGAAAGCCCAGCAGGACCTTGGTGTACCGGTGACCGTTCAAACACGGGAGGACTCCGCACAACTGGCATTTATCGAAGCGGAACGGCTCTTTTTTAACAAAAACGATGCGGTCGCAGCGGTAAACGCCTATTATAAAATCTCCAGGAAATATACCGATTTGCCTGAGATAGCTTCTAATAGTATCTATGCATCTGCCTGGTTATGTGATAATATTCTTCACAAGAATAAAAAGGCACTTATGCTGTATAGAAAACTGTGTGATTCTTTTCCGGAATCGGAGCTGTGTCTTAATGAAGCAAAGCCTCGTATTAAAATTGTCGAAGATACGCTGAAAGTTCTTGAGATGACGAAAAAGAAAAAGGGTAAAAAGAAAATTGCCGAAAAGGAAACTGTTACAGAAGAGAAGGATACTACACTTGATGTGGTGGAGGATGAATTGCTTGTTGAAGAGGATAAAGATACGGCAGATACGATGACGGCACAGCCGCCATCCCTTGAGCAGACTATTAAAACCCCCAAAAAATCTGAACGGCAGAAGATAATCAGGAAAAGAAGACCCAGGCCTGATCAATAATTCTAAAGGATAACGATACCATTAATCATATTTCCAGAGGAGGTTTCATCATGATGAAACAATTTTTTAAAGTAATTGGCGTAGTGATTCTACTCACTCTTTTAACCGGATGTGGCGGGAAAACGGTGACACGGATCGATACTGATACTACCGTTGATCTCAGTGGCAAGTGGAATGATGCGGATTCACGGATGGTTGCGGAGGAGATGATTAAAGACTGTTTGTCAAAACCATGGTACACTAGATATGAAGGTGCCAATGCCGTGCCTCGGATAATTGTCGGTAAAATTCGCAACAGGAGTCATGAGCATATTAATACCGAGACATTTGTTAAAGATATGGAACGGACTCTGATCAATTCCGGGAAGGTTGAATTTGTCGCAAGTAAAGATGAACGAGAACAGATTCGAGAAGAACGGGATGATCAGATGGCTGACAATGCCTCAGACGAAACCGTTAAAGTTGATGGCCAGGAAGTTGGGGCGGATATTATGCTGTATGGGAGTATTAATACCATTGCTGATGCTGAAGGCAATCAAACGATCATGTACTATCAGGTTGATCTTGAGCTGGTGGAAATTGAGTCGCATAGAAAACTGTGGATTGGAACGAAAAAAATAAAGAAGCATATAACCCAGGGTAAAGCTAAACTGTAAATTATACATGACTTTTTATGCAAAAACGTTATCATAAAAATAGCATATACTGTATCGTTATATGTGTACTGCTCCTGCTCCTTTCATGTACTACACGTCAGACAAAACGGATAGAACTGCTGAAGGAGTCGTTTACTACTCAAGAGTATCAAAAAACTATTGATAAGATAAAGCAGTCTGGCGATCTGTATGGCAACCTGAACCGGTTTCTTTACTGGTTTGATCTTGGATTGCTTTATCATTATATTGGCCGGTTTGATTCCAGTATAACACATCTTGAAAAGGCGGAACAGGTACTTGATGATCTCTATGCCCGATCGGTCACCAATGAAATAGCAAGTATCATGACCAATGATAACCTGCGACCTTACCGCGCCCGGCGATACGAGCAGGTCCTTCTGCATCAGTTCCTTTCGTTCAATTACCTGGCCAAGAATGAAATTGATGAAGCTCTTGTTGAGATGCGGAAAGTGAAGCTTGTCTTTGATCGTTTTAAATCAAAAGATAAGGATAAGGATAAGTACAATGACGATGGTATGGCACATTTCCTCTCTTCTCTTCTGTATGATGCCCAGGGAGACGATAATGATGCGGTCATTGCACTGTATAAATCAGTTTCTGCTTACCGGAACGGGCCTGTACCGGTACCATCCCGGGTAAGCGATCTTGCCTATTACAGATTACTCGATGATGAGCGGGAGCATGATATTGAAGAGCTGCAACTTGAACCTGAGAATGAGCGGGAAAATATTCCCGGGTTGTATACGATACCCCAGAGTGAAATTATACTTATCGGTTATACCGGTTTATCTCCTGTTCTTGGGGAAACAGTATACTGGGGTACGTATGTGGTAGACGGGGTACTCATTATCCATTATCGAAATCCCTATGGCGACACGGTTACTTTGCCTCTACCGGCGCCGCCAATCCCGAACAAGGAAGCAGGTGATGGAAAAACAAAATCCGGTACGACATTTCATATTAAATTTGCGCTGCCATCATTTGTAGAAAGAGAATCCCAGGCCGACCGGTTCGCCATAGTATTGGATGATACTTCAGGGAAAGAGATACTGAGTATACCTTTAACAGATACGGATATTTTATTGGAGAAAGATTTACACGATAATCATGCAAAAACAATTGCACGAACTGCTCTTCGGGTTGTGTTGCGGACGATTGCGCAACAGCGAACTAAAAAGGCCTTGCGTACAGAATCACCGTTAGCAAATTTATTTCTTAATTTCGGCACGGATCTTTTAGCCGATCAGCTTGAAAAAGCTGATACCAGGCTCTGCTTTTTATTACCACGGGCAATTCATATTGCCAGAATACCGGTTGCCTCCGGCACACGCCATGTCAGGGCTGTTGTTTTAAACAACAGAAAGGAGGTGATAGATGAGAAAGAATGGAGGGATATTTTTATTAAGGAAGGGGAAAAAAAGTTTGTCTTTTATCCGGTATTAAAGTAATATTTTCTTACTACTGAATGAGAGATCAGGCAGGCTTTTTCATGGGCTGACTTACTCCCCGACAGGGGTTTCTATATAACATTTATACTTGCGAACATGGTACATATGATATAATTTTAACATTAATAACCAGATAATATATCCATTATTCATGTCTTTTTCATTAAGGAGGTTTCATGAGAAACGCAGCAGATCTTCTCAAAAAACTTACTGTTCTGTCGCTTGTCGGGTTGGTGATGTTCATGATGTGGGGATGTCTTGAGGATCCGGTGAGTGATGATGATAGTGCGGTTGTGCAGATAACCGATTTCACAACCATGACCCCGGGAGCAACGAAACAGATTCAAGGTACCATTGAGGCTTCGCCTGCAATTGATGAAGCTGCCATTACTATTGACATAACCAAAGACGGTGCGACCGCTATTAGTAATTTTACCATCGAAAAGAACGATATAGCCGCGGATGATGAAATAGATTTAGAAACCGATTTTGGTCTTAAAATAACGCCGTCGCAAACAATAGCAGGCGGCACCTATGTTCTGACAATATCTGTTGCTGCGGGGACTGCGACTGGAAGCGATAATGTGACTTTTACAATTACGAACACGGGGACACCGGTAACGACGGCGACCATAACAGCAGGCGCCAACGAGAATCCTACGCTGGGAAGCTCGATCGATCTGGATGAACCAAAGGTTATGCTGAAAGCGGAGGCTGATCAAAATGTGTCAAAGATTGACATCTGCTATGCATACTCGGGTACCGAGAGTAAAGAAAAACTCTTCTCGCCGCATCATGCCAAAGCCAGTGATTACACATTTGCATCAGCCTGGGCAACGCCCAATCAGACGAAGTTTTATTTAACCCCGCTTACAGTGGCTCAATATAACGCAATTACAACAAAAGAAGAGCTTGCTCTACAATGGACAGAGCCAACAGACCCGGCTACGTCT
>JAUVGS010000155.1 GCA_030593665.1 Chitinivibrionales bacterium
CAACAATCCGGATAAAAAGGCCTCTATATCAACGCCAAAGTTTGGTTTAACTAATACGGCCAAAGCTGAATTGACATTTTACTATCATATGTTCAGTGATTCGAACCATATAGGCGAGTTGGCACTGGATATCGAGGTTGACGGTAATATGAATAGTGATATCGTCAAACTGACCGAGGATGCGGGAGATGAATGGAAGCTGCAGACCGTGGATTTAACTCCCTATATAGGTGACCGGGTCATTTTTTATTTCCGCGGTGTTACCGGCGAGAGCTGGTGCGGTGACATCTGTATTGACGATTTTAAAATCGATCCCGGGACCCCGATTACTAATCCACTGGTAAAACCACCCGTGCATTTTGATTTAAAGTATAACGGATCGCGGATACACTTTCAGGTACCGGATAATGGCAATAAAGTCTCCCCTGTAAGCGTAGAGCTTTTCAACCTGCAGGGGAAAATGATACGAAGACTGGTAAACGGCACTATTAAAGCAGGATACCACTCTATTTCCCTTGATAAGCTTAATAATACTGGAAACAGGATTGCAGTAGGAACATACTTGTGCAGGATGGAAACCAAAGATTTTACAAAAACAATAAAGATATTGTTTAAAAAGTGATAGGGAAGCCATACTCTATCAGAAGTTTCGTATAATCTATCACCTTCAGCATATTTATGTTGGAGGTGATTTTTTTTAAAATACTTTCGAGTGCACTTTAAAAAGTCTGTCTACTGTATTTAAAGTACGTTTCAGCGCAGTAGAGGTACAAAATTTTGTGCCCCTACTGTTTTTTTCTCATAATACTTTATTTTTAGGTTTACACAATTGTATACTATCACTATGCGGCAGACAGTAAAAAGGAGTCTCGATGTTTTTATCTTGATAACCCTTTAATTAATGATATACTTTGAACTATGCCCTCATCTATAGTTATAATCGGTACAGTCCCCCGTGTGGATATTGAGCAGATCACCGTATATGCCGGGGAGCATGATATTGCAGTAGAGGTAAAAGCCTCGGCTGAAGAGGTGGGGACGTCATTAACCGATGTGGCGCTTGGGTATATCTCCTATCTTCCCTGTACACAGGATTCTGTTCTCAATCTCTTTTCCAACCTTCCTATTGGGGCGAGTGAACATTTCCCCTTTTTTCAGAATCTTCAGGAAACGGAATATCCGAAATTCCTTAATGAATATCCAATCTCAGGGGTGTTTGAAACGCCGATCAATTCAATTTGTTTACGGAATATATTCAGTACCATTCTTTTTCATGAAAAGCTATCTGAACAGTACCGGGGGATAGTAACCGAAGCAATTAAATATCGGAAGCAGAAACACCAGCTTATCAAACTCAGCACGGCTCTTTCAACGCATTATGACCTTGACACCCTGCTTGCGCTTATCTTGAGTGAAAGCTGCGATATTATGCATACTGATGCCGGAAGTATTTATATCCGTGAACGTGCCGGGCCGGGGCGTTCTTTTACCAATAAACTTCGATTCAAAGTCTCATTAAATCAATCAATAGATTTTAAAGCACCTGGTGAGTTCAGTATTGATATTGACAAAAACAGAATAGCCGGGTATGTGGCAGCTACGGGAAGGCCGCTTAATATCGGGGATGTGTATGCCCTGGATGATTCCGTACCCTATACTTTCACCAGAGACTTTGATGAGCAGTTTCACTACCGGATGAAATCGATGCTCACGGTACCGCTCAAGAACGTTGAAGGTGAAGTGGTCGGGGTACTTCAGCTCTTGAACAAAAAGAGGGATGCATCGGTAAAACTGACTTCACCGGAAATAGTTGCGGAAGAGGCAATATCCTTTTCCTATGCTGATGAGGAATTTTTACATTCCATTGGCGCGCTTGCTGCGGTATGTATTGAACGTACACAGCTCTATGAAAATATAGAACAAATTTTTGAGGGATTCCTAAGTTCATCAATTGCAGCGATAGATGAACGGGACCGGGTGACCTCAGGGCATTCCCGTCGTGTTATGGGCTACGCCATGGCATTCGTTGAAGCGGTCAATAAAACCTCTGATGGCGTATTTGCCGAGGTCCGTTTTTCAGAAAGCCGGCGAAGGCAGTTTAAATTTGCAGCGCTGCTTCATGACATTGGAAAAATAGGGGTACCTGAGGCGTTGCTTAATAAGGAATGCCGCCTTTCTTCGGGGAATTTTGCCGCGATAGTTTCCCGTTTCGAAATAATCCGGTTTCAATTAATTGCCGGCAATGCAAAGTATCCATTACCGTGGGACACTCTTGAGGAGCTTGAAACAGACCGTTTATTTTTAGAGAAGGTGAATAAATCGGGTTTTCTCAGTGATGACGATTTCCAGCATCTTGATGAGTTAAGAAATAAGGTATACTGGAATTCATACGGGGAAGAAGTTCCTTTTTTAAGTGAAGAAGAGTGGGAATCACTTTCTGTACGCAAAGGCAATTTGACTCCTAAAGAACGGGAAATTATCAATTCTCACTCTATTTCTTCGCAGCGGATATTGTCAAAGATACCCTGGACCCCTGAGCTGGAAAAGATACCGCTGATCGCAGCGCATCATCATGAAAAGCTTGATGGAACAGGATACCCGGATGGTTTATACAATCAGGATATGCGTCTTGAAGATAAGATATTAACGGTGGTTGATATATACGATGCGATTGTCGCTCAGGACAGACCGTATAAACCTGCAATGCCCTCTTCCAAGGCAATTGAAATCCTCAAGGCAGAAGCCCGCATAGGACATGTTGATGATGCTGTCGTGAATTTTTTCGTTGAGAAAGAGGTGTATAAGATATTTTTGTAGCCGTTAACAGTTTGAAATTTGAAATTGGAAATTAGAACGTTCTGTGAACGTTTGCATATTTTTTAACCGGCTTTCAGCTCCCGAATGATACAGATTGAAAAACATATCGCATTAAAAAACAGGTCATCGTTTCGTATCGGCGGGCCTGCGCATTATTATATCCGGGTACATACGCATGATGAAATCAAAGAGGCGTATGCCTGGGCACAGGAACATGACCAGCCTGTTTTTATTCTCGGCCGCGGCTCGAATATTCTGATCAGTGACTCAGGATGGCAGGGGTTAGTAATAGACATGTCGGATTTTACCGCAATACAATGGCAAGAGGTAACTGCGGTATGCCACAGCGGGGCCTCACTCCACTCTTTGGTGAAGCAATCGGTTGAGCGGGGACTTGGCGGTATGGAAGAACTGGCAGGGATACCCGGCAGTGTGGGTGGAGCACTGGTAATGAATGCCGGCGCGTTTCAGCAAACCGTTGCGGAATGCCTTATCTCGGTAAGCGGTATCTATGATGATGGGTCAGAATGGTATCTGAACCGGAATGAAATCGATTTCGGCTACCGTAAAAGTTCTCTGACGCGGGAAAATGCACTTATCCTTAAAGCAACGTTTACTTTTACTAAGCAGGATAAGGAGCGCGTACAGTCGGTATATGAATCGATCCTTAAAAAACGCAGTCAAAAACAGCCGCTTGATCTGCCGAATTGCGGCAGTGTATTCAAACGCCCTGCAGGGAATTATGCCGGTGTGCTGATTGAAGAATGCGGTTTGAAAAAATACCGCAGAGGCGGCGCAATGGTTTCACCAAAGCATGCCAATTTTATTGTCAATACTGATAATGCTTCAGCACAGGATGTCAGGGAACTCATTGTGCATATTCAGAAAGAGGTATACGAAAAGAAGGGTGTCCTCCTGGAGCCGGAAGTAATTTTTGTCGGGGATTTTACCGTTCCTCTTTTCCTTCATGAATTATTTTAAGCGTTATTTTATCATTCATTACAATCGTGAAAAAAGAGATAACCCGTTTCTACAATGAAAGAATTACCGTATCAAACCTCGTTTCTTGCCTATATACAGCTTGAAAAAACGCTGAGTAAAAACACTATTGATTCTTACCGCTATGACCTTGAGCGCCTTTCCAATTACTTTAAACAGCAGGCTGTTCATGCTGTAACGGGGGTAAGTACCGATAAACTGTCTGACTATATCAAGCTGCTTTTTGATATGGGATTTGCAGCATCGTCTATTCAAAGAAGCCTTTCTTCGATTCGCGGCTATTATGGTTTTCTCGTATCAGAAGGGACATTAAAGGAGGACCCCACGGAATTACTCGAAGGGCCCCGGCATTCACGCTATCTGCCGACGGTGCTTACCGTTGAAGAGATCATGCGGTTATTCAATGCGATTGATACGAAAAAACGGGGAGGCGTCCGTGACCGGGCCATGTTTGAAACTCTCTATGCCACAGGAATGCGCGTTTCGGAACTCTCATCGTTTACCTTTGAGCAGATACTGCATGAAGATAAAATGATACGCGTATTCGGAAAAGGGTCAAAAGAACGGCTTGTACCAATCGGGGATATCGCATTAGACTGGATTAAAGAGTATAATGAAGTCGAGCGCCCTTCTCTGGCAAAGCCCGATACCGACAGTACCGTGTTTCTTAATGTCCGCGGGAAACCTTTGACACGCATGGGTATATGGAAAATTATTCAAAAGTATATTTTGATTACCGGTATTAATAAAAAAGTTTCACCCCATACGTTTCGCCATTCCTTTGCCACACATTTATTAGAAGGCGGCGCTGATTTACGGATCGTACAGGAAATGCTCGGGCACGTGAATATTGTTACTACGGAGATTTATACGCACATCGACAGGGAATACCTGAAAGAAGTACACAGGAGTTTTCATCCGCGGTATAATAAACAGTAAACGTTCACAGAACGCTAAATTTTTGAGATGCCTCCATAACCCAACGAACGAGCTTCGCTTGCAGCCACAAGTCGATGACTTTTCTCATCAAGAAATGGCCATACATCAGAAAATTTACGTTGTAGATCAATTGCACTATCCATATAAGTAAAGTAAATTATATAGACATCTAGATGCAACCTTTATTTATTGACACTGCCTAAGCAGGTTTTAAATGAAAGAATGCTGAAAAGATTAACCGGTGGTCGAAGCAGGGTAAAAGAATGTTTTTTTTATGGCCACCCTTCTTTTCAGGCTGTTTACCGGCATGCTACTGTATCAATTTCTCAATAGCATAAAACGGAATCGACTGGATATTATTATAACATGAGAAGTTATCACGCGATATTTTAACTCCTTCATTAACACCTTTGTCGGTAAAAAAAAGGTGAAGACTGCGAAGGTGCCCTGTGACGCCACTTTTTACTTCTATTGGAATTACAGAGTTCTCTTTTGATAGTATATAGTCTATTTCAGCATTGCTTGTTTTCTTTTCCCTGTGTCAGTAATGTAATTGATAGACTGATTGAGAAGGTTGGTATTTTTTTATTTCCAGGCCGGTAAATGCTTCTGCAATAATGCCATTATTTATCTGTATGATATCCGGATTGAGAATATGTTTTTTCAAGTCAATACCAAGAAGCTGGTTTGTCAGTCCGATATCAAAAAAGAGGAGTTTAAATTTTTTAATATCTATTTGTGCTTCTAAAGGTATGCCGTTACTGTCTGAATGATAAATTTTATAGATCAGGCCGGCCTTTTCCAATAAATTAATTATATTTATGGTAATATGAAAGAACAATCGACAGAAAAATTAATCCGTAGATTAGTGCAATTACAAAAGAAACTGTGTAACGGTTTTCCTATAATGCGGGGAAGTGTTACCGAATTAGGAATGGGGAAAAAACAACCGTACTTTTCGGTAAGTATTAATAAAAAAACCAAGTTGATATATTTAGGAAATAGCAGA
>JAUVGS010000494.1 GCA_030593665.1 Chitinivibrionales bacterium
GGTTCTGCGCAACAGTATAAAACACCCCACGATGCGGCTGGTTCGGTACAGGATGGCGATGTTGTTATTATCGATAAAGGTATCTATAATGACCAGGCAACCAATTGGAATGTGAACAATTTAATACTGCGTAGTGAGCTAAAGTATGCTCATCTTGTTGCACCGGATACAATTTCCAATCAGAAGGCAATCTGGGTTATTACAGGTGATAATGTTATTATAGAGAATATCGAATTCTCAGAAGCCGGCGTGCCTGATAAAAATGGCGCAGGCATACGTGCTGAAGGTTCAGGATTAACCATTCGAAGCTGTTATTTTCACGATAATGAAGATGGAATCCTTGGTGGAAGCGGGGAGATACTTATCGAAAACAGTATTTTTGAAAAGAATGGCTCTGGTGACGGCTATTCCCATAACCTGTATATTAGCCAGACTTGCACAAAGCTGACCTTTCAGTATAATTATTCCCATCATGCCAGGATCGGCCATAACCTTAAATCACGCGCTAAGGAGAATTATATTCTCTATAACCGCATAATGGATGAGGACGATGGGACTTCCAGCTATTGTATCGATCTACCCAACGGCGGGACATCATATATCATAGGAAATCTTCTACAGCAGGGCCCGATGAATGATAATTCCTCAATAATCAGTTATGGCAGGGAAGGACTTTCCAATCCCGGTAAGGATTGTTATATTGTCAACAATACCATTGTCAATGATCACAGTACCGGTATCTTTTTCAACATTGAGGCCGGTGCTGATTCAGTTCGCGTGATAAATAATCTGTTTGTCGGTCCCGGCACGCTCCTGAGCGGGCCGGGTAAACAGGTTACCACTATGCAGGGCGATGCTATCGACCTCGTTGATATGGCAAACTTTAATTATCAACTGCGGAATAGTTCCGATGCGATCGATGCCGGCAGTAACCCTGGTACAGCCAATGGCTATAGCCTTAAACCCCGGTATCAGTATGTACATCCCGCTTCTGCCAAAGAACGGAAGCAGATAGATGTTATTGATATTGGGGCTTATGAGGATGAGTCAAATGTTTTAATCTCAACTAATTCAAAGGTTACAAACACGACTATTTCAATACTCCCTAAGAAAAATGCAATTATAATTTATACAGACAAGAATTTTAGAAGCGGTTTCACTGTTTCTCTTTTCAATATAAAAGGATGCATTTTATCAAACATTTTTGTACAAGCCAATTTAGAAAATAGATATGTCATTCCATTCAGCCTGCTATCTATTTCATCCGGTGTGTATATTTGTAAAATATCTTCAAATAATACTAGTGCAGTCTGTTGTTTTTCTACTATTGAGAAGGAGTAAATATATTGCCCGGTCCACTCATGCACAGAGCTGCCATGCGGCAATGCAGTAAACTGCTTAAGCAGATTGACATTCCTGTTGTCGTTGGAAAACCTTCGGAAAATATGAAACCGGACCTGGGTGATTCCCACGGATGGGATTTTTACAAGAGTAACCGTGGCAGCTTGCTTGACAAAATAGAGAATCAGTATGGAATAATAAAGCAGCTTGTTGAAGCATGTGGCAAAGATTTTACAAAAATTGATAAAGAAGCGTTCTGCGAGGCCGTTCGTTTTTTATGTCATTATACTGCAGACGCGCATTCTATCGGACAGCTATCAAGTAAACTCTGGGGTAAGATTGATAATAAAATTGATATACGCTCTGAATTTGTTACCCGTAAAAGAAAATATAAAGTAAAGCTGCTGGATTTTAAATCAAAAGAAACAATTCGGGAATCCCTCTATGACTCCATAAAGTCAGTATACAACACCTACCATGAAAGAGCTGAAAGTCCCTGGTTTTTAGCATCACGGCATATTAAAAGAATGGCCCGGAATGCGGTGAAGTGCGGGGCAGAGTATGCTGCTGCTTATATAAATCTTGCGAAGAAGGAAGAGGGATAAAGAAGGTAGTCTATAGAATTACAGGTTGTGTGCCTTAAAAAGCTCTGCCGGGTTAGAGAGGGTGTGATTGTATCAGTGGGAAGTATTGAAATATGATTAAGAAATCAGGAAGTCGTGCAATAATAAGAAAAGGTATATTCCTGCTTTTCCGACGGATAGTGCTGATGGATGCTATCCGGAATTTTACCTATCAGTGGGCATGGGACTATTTGAAATTATTGCCTGCACATTCATCCGTGTGCGATGTCGGGAGCCGCAATAGTGCATTTCCTGCTTTTTTGGCATGGCGTGGGTTTGATGTCACCGCTGTTGATATGGACCGGCGTTTTACCCA
>JAUVGS010000184.1 GCA_030593665.1 Chitinivibrionales bacterium
GTTTATCGATCTGCATATTCGTATTAGAGGAACTTTGGAAAAAATATTGGATGGCGATACGAATAGTTGATGGAAGAAAAAATGTATATTCAAAATAGCGATGTTATTATCGGAATTAGCGCATAATTAGTTTCTGCTAAATATTGACAAATGGCCGTCATTTCCCCCTTGCGGAGGATTACACCGCGCATGCTTTAAGCGGGCGAAGTGCGCCAAAGGTGTAAATCCATGCCCCGAAACACACAAAAAATTGGATTGTCATTCCATTCTGAACATTAGAGTGGTTCAATCCCGACAAAAAGAATCGGGATTGTTAATATTATAGTTTTTGTTGTTTCCGGCTTAAAAGCATACCGGAATGACATTCAAAACGATCTATATTTAGCAGATACTAATTAGCAATAAAAAAAGCCAGGGGAAACACTTTTATTTAGTTGTGTTTCGATGAGAAGTCGTTTATTTTATTTTAATTGATCAGACAGTAAATTAAGCACACTTTTAACAATAATTTAATGCACTTTAAACTTTTTACAGGAGGGTTTATGCGTAAAACTTTTATTTTATTAACAGGCCTGTTATTGGCTTGTGCTATGGTAATGAATTCCTTTGCTGCTGAGACGGAAAAGAAAACGCCGGCTCCTGCACAGAAGGTTGAAAAAGCCAAACCTGACATTACCATGAGTGGTGATGCGCAGCTCAGGTTGCGGGTACACTATGTTAAGAGTACTGATAGTGCAGGCAAAGATAAGCCCGCTACAGGAGATTACACAAATAATTATGCCTGGAATTTTAAATTGAAAGCTAAGGTTAATGAGAATCTCTGCTTTGGCATGCGTCTCTCAAACCCCGCCGGTTATGCGACGGATAAGGTAAGTGATAATCTGACAAAAGCATCCGCGAATTTCAAAATTCTTTCAATTCCAGAAATGTATTTCAAATGGAAAGTACCTGTGTTTTCTATAAGTTTTGGTATTATTCCGGTTATGGCAAACACTGTTTTAAATCTTGCCTATACTGAGCAACATAATTATATGGCCAATAAAGATTGCTGTGAAGCCGGTATTACTTCATGGAAAGTCTATATGAATAATTCACAAACCGGATTGGATTTTGGATTTTTATTTCTTAATGATAAAGCAACATCTGTTGGATTTAATTTCATCACTGCTATTGCTGAAGATGCCGGTAAAGATTATGTCGCCAATGCACTTAAAAATGATAAACTAAGATTCGTCTGGTCAATACCTGTGAGTATCCTTGAAAAGAAACTGTCATTTCTTCCTGTTCTCCACATGATGACCAACAAGTATCGCTCTGCTGATAAAGAGGACGCTAACCACACATTGTGTGGTGGTTTGAATATCGGGATTAAACCAATTAAGCAGTTTGGTTTGAATTTAGGTTATGCAATTGGTGGATTTAATGATGATGCGGTGGCGCATGAAGATTCGGTAAGTGCACCTCTTGGAATGCTTACTAACGTTGCGGTGACTGTGAAACCGGGTTTTGGTACTGCAAGTGTTGGTTTCAATTTTGGTCTAACGAAAGACCGTGAGGCTGACCCTGTGATAAATCATAGACTCATACATTTTGATATGAAGTATGCCATGCCTATTAAGTCTCTTATTCTATTACCCCGTGTGAGAATCTGGACCTTTGGCAACAGTGAAGATGATACATCAGAACTGCGTGTTCGTCCTGAGCTTTTCTTCTTGGCGAAGTTCTAGTGTAATAAAAAGTCTGACCTCCTTTTTTAGGTGGTTAGCAGGAAATGTTGGATGGGGAGAGCAGAAATGTTCTCCCTTTTTTGTTGTATCATTATAAATCCGTGCTTGCTGTTATGAATTATTTTATATGTCCCTGTTATTCGTAATAATAGCGAGATTGAACATTTTGAATATTTTACTTCGAGCTACACAAACCATGAAACATGCGATACTACTTGTTTTAATGATATTTCTCTCGTGTCAAAAACAACCGGCTGTATTTAAAGCAAAACATACTTTTTACCGAATGGATACAGTTGTTGAAGTAACCCTGGTAATTAAAGGAAAGGAAGATAAAGACAATAAAAAGAGGGTGGCCGAAACATGGCAAACGATTGATTCATTACTGGAAGATTTCGAAGTCAGATTCTCCCAGACGCATCCCGGTTCTGAAGTATTAGCGATTAATAATAAAAAGGATACGACACGGGTTATCTCTGCAACTCTTACTGAGATGCTTGCGGTTGGATTGGGCTATGGCGATTCGCTTGACGGTATGTTTGACCTGACCATATTACCGATTAAGGAGCTGTGGGGGTTTGGCGAAAAAGATCAGCAGAAAGAGGTGGTTCCGGAGCATGATGCTATTACTCAGGCGTTGGAGTGGGTCGATTACAGGAATGTTACTGTCAACACCAAGAAGCGTACTATTCACTTTCTGAACGAGGATGTTATTGTTGATGTCGGCGGTATTGCCAAGGGATTTTCATTACGTGAAATGGGAAAACTGTTGGATGCCCTGGGGCATTCGGACTATCTTATTGTCGCTGGTGGTGATATCATCGGAAAGGGGAGACGGCCTGACGGGAATCCGTGGAAAGTCGGTATCAAGCATCCGCGCAACGATAGGGGAATGCTGGGCGCGTTCCGGCTTGACAGTGGCAGTGTAGTAACGAGTGGTGATTATGAGCGGTACTGGATAAAAGAGGGTAAACGGTATCACCATATTTTCAATCCCAATACCGGCTATAGCTGCACTGAGAATCAGAGCCTGACCATCTGGTGTATGGATCCGATTATTGCGGATGTGCTCAGTACCGGCATGTTCTGTTCACCCCGGGATGAAATTCTCGCCTTTGTTGAAGCACGGCCGCATCTGGAGTGTGTGATTGTTGACAGTGGCGGCACTGTGGTGATCAGTAGCGGGTGGAAAGATAAGGTGCAGATATTTTAATTTAGTACCCGAATGCAAGGAATTATTAGAGAAGATTAAGAATGATATATAACTATTCACGCTTTCCATAATGATGGCTGCGCTCTATGCAAGCCGGGGAGGTGTTCAACCGGAACGAGGGGGAAACCTCCTTCTAAGAATAAACTATTTTGTATAATATCTTATGTCAACACCAATAATATCAGTCTCAAACGTAAATAAAACCTACGATACACTCAAGGCGGTAGATACCCTCAGTTTTGAAGTGTTTCCCTCCTCCTGCTTCGGCTTTTTAGGGCCTAACGGGGCAGGGAAGACCACTATGATGAAGATTATCTATGGCAAGTGTGTTCGCGATAACCATACCAATGATACCGTGAATGTGTTCGGTTATGATCCTCGTACCAATGAACTTGCTATCAAATATCTCTCAGGAGTAGTACCCCAGGAAAACAATCTTGACCAGGAGCTGAATGTCTACCAGAATCTCCATATCTACTCAAAGTTTTATAATATGCAAAAAAAAGAGGCAAACGAGCGGATAGAGTATTTGCTGGACTTTCTGGAATTGACGAATAAGCGTACGGCCCGTATCCGGGAACTTTCCGGTGGCATGAAGCGGCGGTTGATCATTGCCCGTGCACTGATACATAAACCGCAGTTGCTCATCCTGGATGAGCCCACCACAGGGCTCGATCCTCAGGTGCGGCACCTTATCTGGGAAAAGCTGCGGCAGCTTAAAAAAGAGGGGATTACCATCCTGTTAACGACCCATTATATGGAAGAGGCATTCCAGATTTGTGACATAATAATTATCATGGATAAGGGGAAAAAGATTATAGAGGGAGTGCCGCAGGAACTGCTGGATACAAATATAGAAAAATATGTACTTGAGATGCACAGCAAAGATGCTGTTGATGCTCTGACGCCGAAGATTAATGCTGCTGGTATTCGAAGAGATGGGACGCGGGAACCGGCAGTATTCTATTCGAATGATTTGGATGCATTAACACAGTTGACCGAGTCGTTAACCAGCGGAGAGTTCTTTTTGCGTCAATCAAATCTGGAGGACCTGTTCCTGAAGATCACCGGAAGGAGGCTTAATGTCAACCAGTAGCCACCCTCCACTCAGCACACGGCTCTATAGCGTGTGGTACCGCCATATGCGGGTGTATACGAAAAATTTAATCAGCAATGGTTGCCCGCCGTTTCTTGAACCCCTTATTTTCCTGGCCGGTATCGGCCTCGGGCTGGGTAAATATATCGCCTCAATGGATGGTGTATCCTATATTGAGTACCTCGCTGTCGGGTTGGTTATAACCTCATCGATGTACACGGCTGCGTTTGAGTGCACCTTCGGCACTTTTATCCGCCTTGAATACGACAAAGTATATGACGGTATGCTCGCGGCGCCGATAACGGTGAATAACCTTTTTGTCGGGGAAATACTCTGGGCCGGAACCAAGGGATTCTTTTTTTCTACCTGCGTTCTGATAGTGGTATGCTCATTTCGTATTCTGCCGATCTCATTCACTCTTCTCATGCCGCTGGTGGGTTTTATAACGGGTGTAATGGTGGCCACGGTCTCACTTCTGGTAACCTCATTCGTAAAGGATATTAATCACCTCAACTTTTTCTTCACCGGCTTTCTCTCACCGATGTTTTTCTTCTCGGGGATCGTATTCCCGATCAGCAGTCTGCCAAAAGCTATTCAGCCGCTAGCGGAGCTGTTTCCCATGACCCACACAGTACGGATGGTAAGAGCGTTGAGTAATGCTCACGTTGAACCGATTCTGATTTTTGATGTTCTATACTGTGTCGTGGTAGTATTTATAGCGGGTTATTTTGCAATTTCCCGCCTGCAGAGAAGATTAACGAATTAAAAAAGAAATCAAGTTTGTTTTCAAATATAAAAAACGCTTACGTAACAAGTGGGCATTCAGGTAATGTGCATAGTAGTATAATCCTACATCGCAAAATAGGCTTTACTGAAGAATGTTTTTTCTGAAGACCTGACCGTAACAATATGCATGCCCGGTGACAGGGTAAGAGGTATTTGAAACCACTGGTTATCATCATTGGTAATGAATGAAATAAGTTCTCGTCCATTCATATCGGAAATCGTCACATTCTGATTTTCGTATATTTGCATATGTAAAAAATATGACGTTTTATCCTCTCTGATAAAAACCCGTTTTTCTATTTCTAAAGAAGAGTACTTCTTGAACAATTTAGTAGACGGAGTAATAATAAACTCCTGATCTGATTCTCTGCTGCACATATTTTCGGCAGCGTCATAGGCATAAATTTTAATAACGCAGTTTTTTGAAGAT
>JAUVGS010000147.1 GCA_030593665.1 Chitinivibrionales bacterium
AAACAATCAGATGGTAAATAACAATTACAAAACAGAAGTTGTCCTCTCTGACAGCAAGCAGACCAATAAATATCGGTGGGATTTTGCTGTCAAAGATTCATCGCAGGCGCAGTCTTATAATTTTGTGATGATTTTACCTCAGGATATTGATACTACCGAGGGAGGCGACCTTGATTTGAGTATGGTCAAGGAGCAGGTCAGTATACATTGCCTGCTGATTGCGGATGCAAAACAGTTTGCGGAGAGTGATACGGTGGCGGTTAAACAGCTTGACCAGACAATAAAATTTGCTGCGGATGCCGTTGATACTAATATGTTCAGTCTCATTTTTTATCCTCAGGAAAAAGAAGAAAATGAAGTTATGATTATTATGGTAATTGACAGTACGGGAGCGGCTACCGCAGTTGATACGGTTGAGATAATTTATTTCCATGATTATCCTGATGATATCGACAGCCTTGGCTGGTTGATGCATACCGATACCGGCATTAAAGAAGAGGATGGAATGATTTATGAGTGGTGGGGTATTCCGGAAGTAGATACCCCGCTCATCTTCATAAGGTTTATGGCAAATGGGTATACCAATGATTTGTATGATAGGGAAACAATGCCGCAATTATTTAATGGAACTATCCAGGGTCACCCAATTGTCCAATTTACTACAGAGAATCATTCGAATTTACTAAATCATGATAAATCCTGGATAAAAGGGCCGTTTACCCTTATTTTCATTGCACGACTCGCACTTAATTCGATAACCATCGGTGATCATATATTGTTATCGACAGGGTCCACTTCTTACGTTGGTGTGGGTGTGTTTGACGGCAAAATGGGCATGACCGGCCGGTTGATAAGTATGACTCAGATTATTGATACAACGTTTACCTGTAATATGAAAGTAACAAAAGGTGAATGGCATATTCTTTGTTTTGCGTCTGAGCATGGTATTAGTGACGGTATGCAGCCATTTACTCTTGATATGTGGGTAGATGGGTTTGCGTGTAATCAGAATTCGATTACCATTCCGAATACCAATTTTGTGAGTGATTTTAAAAATATGATTCTCGGTGGCGGTGGCAAACATACAGCGGCGAAAAACTGGAATGGTGATATGGTCGAGATAGTAGAGTATCCAAAATATCTTGAAGATGATGAACGTGGGGATGTGTTCAGATATCTCGGAAGTAAATATAAGATTGTCTTGCACAGCAGGAATTAGCTTAGCAGAGCTGGTTTTTTATCAGTTTCCCCGTTTCAATGGCTTTGGTAGTAATGGTCACTGTCGGATGAGTAGCAACACTCTTTTTCCCGCTATTGACTATGCCCGGTATAGATGTTGCTGGCCTCCTGCCGGGGCAGGTGTCAAACAGGTACGTTCCATGTACTGTCTACATTTTTTTTATAAATTTAACAAGGTGTAAAGCGATTTCGTGTTTATTAAAGGGCGGCATAATGTAGATGCCTTTAAAATAGGGATAGGCATATGCAATTATTTCCTCAGCGATTGCAATACCTTCCTCGATACCATTATTGCCGGCCTCTTTCATGCGCCGGCGTGCCTCATCGGGAATGGTGATGCCGGGAAATTCGTTATGCAGGAATTCTGCGTTGCGTGAGCTGACAAGCGGTAGGATGCCAAGTAAAATGGGAATTTTTATATCGCGGGTCAATTCCCGTATCCGATCAATCTTTGCAGTGTCAAAAACAGGCTGTGTCTGGAAAAAATCAACGCCAAGTTCGATCTTTTTCCTCATGCGTTTTACCTGTATTTCCATCTGCATGGTATTTGGATTAAATGCAGCGCCAATGGTAAAAGCACACCGCTTTTTTATATTTTCACCATGATAATTTTCACCGGCATTCAGTCGTTTTAACAGGGTAATCAACTCATAGGAACGGGCGTCAAAGACGCCTTTGATTTTATCGGCCTTACCGACAGAAGACGGATCGCCGGTTACCGCAAGAACGTTTTTAATACCTTCAACCGCCATGCCCATAAGAGTCGATTGTAAACCAATGAGATTTCTGTCCCTGCCGGTAATATGGACTATTGTTTCAATGCCGACTTCTTTCTGGATAAGATGGGCCAGAGAGATATTACTCATACGGACGCCGGCAAGCGGGTTCTCGGCAATACTGATACTGTCGGCACCGGCATCTTTTAAAGCGCGGGCGCCCTCAAGCACCGTTTCATACAGCAGCCCTTTTGGCGGATCGAGTTCAACGCTAATCACTTTTTGTGTCCGTAACTTTTTCCGGAAAGTACCTTCTGAAATCTGATATGTCGCAAGGCGGCGTAACGTCTCATCTCTCTGTGCCTGCTCAAGTGTCACCGGTTGCTTGACAACAGGAGTCAACTCATGAACAGCGTCTTTTATTGCGGCAATGTCATCAGGAGTGGTGCCGCAACAACCACCGATGATGTTTACGCCGGCATTGACCAGCTCCCGCGCTAATCCCGCAAGGTAATAGGATTTTGAAAGATAGATTAATCGGTCATCGACTTTTTCAGGAAATCCCGCATTGGGGAAGGCTGAGACAAATCCGTCTATAAAAAGGGCATCATGCTCCATGGCGGTGAGGATACCCCGTGGGCCGACACCGCAGTTCGCACCGATGATATCCGCCCCGGTATCCTTTAATTTCAGGAATGAAATGAGCGCCGAATCACCTTCAATAGTTTTGCCGCTGTCGGATAAAAGAAACTGTGCAATGGTGGTGATATCAAAATGCCTTTTAACAGCCTTCACCGCGATAAGCAGATCGTGCAATGAATTAAATGTTTCAAGGATGAGCAGATCAACGCCGCCTTCCATAAGACCTTCGGCCTGTTCTGTAAAGATGGCATCTTTTTCCCTGTCGGATATTTCAATATTTTCAAACCGACCCAGCGGGCCTATGGCCCCCGCCACAAGAACTCCTTCCGGTGCATATTGTTTTGCAATTTCACTGCCGCGTCTGTTGATTTGCCTGACATTATGGTCTTGTTTGTATGCACTGAGCTTATTACGATTTGCGCCGAAAGTGTTTGTTTCTATGATTTCCGCACCGGCGTCTATATAGTCCTGATGTATCTGAGCAACAATCTCCGGGTTTTCGATATTCAAACAGTCATAGCAGATATTCGGTGAAATTCCTTTAGCATACAGTTGTGTGCCGAATGCGCCGTCTGCAACAATAATCCTTGTTTTTAACGCTTCCAGCAATGCATCGCCTCGCATATAAACTCCCTGTTTTTTCAGTGGTGATTTTAATAGGTAAGAAGTGCGTAATAAAAGTATATTTTATTTTTAAAAAAAGCGAATACAATAATCTTAACAAAGGGTGTATCACGTGATTAAAAATATCGGTATCAGTCTTATTGCCGGCTCTCTTTTCCTGTATGCTCAGACCGATTCATTGACGAACGATGAAAACAAATGGAAAGTCGATATCAATTCCAATGTTGCCCTTTCCTGGAACTATTATAGCGATAATTGGACCGGTGATGAGTTGTCTTCATTTGCCTGGACGGCAAAATTCAATACGGTACTGGAAAAACAGCTTGCAAAAGTACTTAACAATAAAAACACCTTTAAATTAGCGTATGGTCAGAGCAAACTGCAACAGAAGGACAGTACGGGAGAAAAGGAGTGGCTTGATTTTGAAAAGTCTACCGACCTGATCGATCTGGAATCAGTATTGCGGTTTACCTTGAAAGCACCGGTTGATCCCTACATCGGGTTCCGGCTCATTTCGCAGTTCTATGATGCACGGGATACCCTTCAGGCCCGAACCGTTAATCCTGTTGAATTGACTGAAAGTTTCGGTGCAGTCCGCTCTATAATAAAAAATGATAATGTCACCTGGGATGCTCGTGTTGCCGGCGCAGCCCGTCAAACAGTCGATCGCTTCAAAGATCGGGAAGACTGGGCCACCCATGACGGCGGTCTTGAATTTGTCACCGGTTTCAAAGCGACCAATAAGGATAACTGGTGGACATTTACCAGTGACTTTAAACTATATGAAGCATTATTCAGTTCGAAATCAGATACTGATACAACCGGTAACTGGCGCTATCCTGATATTAACTGGGAAAACTCGCTTACAATAAATCTGCACAAGTATATTATGCTGAACTGGTATATGCAGTTGTTGTATGATAAAGAGGTCGATGTCAATCCGCAAACCGGTGAACTGGATTCAGGAGCACGGTTTAAGAATACCTTGTCATTGGGATTGACCTATAATTTCAAGAATTATTAAAACAGATCCTGATATTGTATTGCCTTTTTTATTTTTGAGGATGGTGTATGCATGACCGATAGTAATGTATTCAGCACCGGCTTGCCTGGATTGGATTCTGTATTGCAAGAGTTGCTGCCCGGTGATAATGTAGTCTGGCAGATTGATTCAGTTGAAGATTATAAACCCTTTGTAGATCCATTTTGTTTGTATGCCAATGAAGCAAAAAAGAAACTGGTCTATTTTCGGTACGCAGAGCATCCTCAACTTATTCATGATAATGGTAAATGTGAGATTATTCAGCTTAAACCGGAACTTGGGTTTGAAACGTTTATTAATGAAATATTTACAGTGATAGAACGTACCGGAAAGGGCGCGTGTTTTGTTTTTGATTGTCTGTCTGAACTTGTTGTTGACTGGTCAAGCGATCGGATGCTGGGTAATTTCTTTTTGTTAACCTGTCCCTACCTCTTTGAGCATGAAGATGTTGCCTACTTTGCATTAGTAAGAAATTATCATTCTTTTCATGCTACGGATGGTATTCATGAAAAGGCACAGGTTATTCTTGATGTTTATCGTAACAAAGAAAAACTCTATTTGCATCCTCAGAAGGTTTTTAACCGTCATTCGCCGACCATGTATCAACTTCATATCTGGGAAGGTGACTCATTCCTGCCGGTGACCAGCAGTGCAACAGTATCTGATATTCTCGCCGGAGTGCCCCAGCCCTGGCTTGATTTTACCATTCATCGTCTTGGTGAATGGACCAGGACATTTGCGGGAGCGGCAGAAGTGCTGCAAGCATATCGGGAAGGTGGAGCCACGAAAGAGGAAGTTGATGAGTATTGCAAAAAGCTTATACGAATGGCGGTCTCAAGAGATACCCGTATTCTTGAGCTTGCCGATAGATATCTCGAACTCCATAATCTGCTTAATATTCGAAAAAGAATGATTGGCACAGGGCTTATCGGCGGTAAATCCGTTGGTATGCTGTTGGCACGTGCCATATTAAAAGAAAAAAAATCCCGATGGAAAGGGTTGCTGGAGGCACATGATTCTTTTTTTATCGGCTCCGATGTTTTTTATACTTTCCTTGTGCAGAACGGCTGCTGGTGGATACTGCGTAAACAGAAGGACCTCGAAGCGATGCTTGAGAGTACGGAGGAGGCGCGGCGCCTTATACTCCAGGGTACGTTCCCCGAATATATTCAGGAGCAGTTTGAGGAGATGCTTAATTATTTCGGCCAGGTGCCTATTATTGTCAGGTCCAGTAGTCTTCTGGAAGATAATTACGGCAACAGCTTTTCCGGAAAATATGAGAGTGTGTTCTGTGCAAATCAGGGGACGCCGAAGGAACGGCTGGAAGCCTTCATTAACGCGGTCCGTCAGATATACGCAAGTACGATGAATAAAGAGGCCCTCGTATACCGTAAACAGAGAGGGCTGCTCGACCATGACGAGCAGATGGCACTCCTGGTCCAGCGGGTTTCCGGAGACCGGTACGACAATTTCTTCTTTCCACAGGTAGCCGGTGTCGGGTACTCGTTTAATCCCTATCGTGAGTTTACGAATTACAAGCTCGTTGTATTGTTAACCATTTAAAAATCAAAGACTTAGCCGCCCCAAAGTGTACCCCCTAATATAAATATCTACAAAACCCTATGCATATCAACACTTGCGCGATGAAATAATGTATAT
>JAUVGS010000203.1 GCA_030593665.1 Chitinivibrionales bacterium
CCCGAAAGCAGGGACAACAGTGACAGGAACAGTAACCATGAGTCCATCCCTGTCAAAGGATCTGACTAAAGGAATCTTTTTTGCTACCAATCCAAGATGAATGCCATTTTCAAACGAACCGGTATAGCCCACATCAGCATATAACGAGACTTCCGTAACAGGATCCCCAAAATTGGTTTCATACATGCTTCTCACCATTAACGAAATCCCCAGGGCATGGTTCTCTACATTCCAGAAGGACAAATTCCTTCCATAGCTGATAATCCCCAGGTGTAAACAATGGTTATCATTAAAGCTAAGTCCTGTTGGTTGTATCGTTTGGGTTTGTGGATTCCAGATTATCTGCTCGATAGGGTGCCGAGAAATCAATGAAAAATGTTCCAACTGGATGCCAAATCCACCGACATTTTTATCCGAAGGCTGAAAACATATCGGTATATAATGATCCTGAAAGAGAAATGTTTTTTGAAAAGTAAATTCAAACATATTACCGTATGCAATCGACATCCCGTTAAATCGGTGATTTATTATTCCAAGCCCCGCAGGATTTAAAAACATGACATTCTCATCATCGGGCATTGAAAAACCTATGCCGCCCATACCGGTCTGCCTGCTTCCTTGGAAATATTCATCACGTTCCTGTATATAGTCGCCGGGAAGGCCGTCAGCAACACATACACAACAAACAAAAATAAATACCATAAAATAATGTTTAAACGTCATAATAATTCACCCATGGTAGAACGGCTATTGACATCACAGAGTAAATATAAATAAACAGGGAATGATTATCACATTGAAAAATGGAAAAGATTCTTTATACTGTTAAATACCTTTAAAAGTATGAAAATGAAATTATACTATATACAGAGGCAGGGGGCATCGAATCTACTTAGTGTCTGGCCGGAAACTACACAAACTACAATAGAAACAATCCCGATGTTTTTTATCGGGATTGAACAACCTTAATGTTCAGAATGAAATGACAATCCAGCTTTTTTACACTAATTAAGGCATGGATTCACACCTTTGGCGCACCTCGCCCGCTAAAAACATGCGCGGTGTAATCCTCCGCAAGGGGGAAATGACGTTTTCGGACAGACACTACTTATGCATGAGTGGGCTAAAAAACAACAAACCGTTTTGAAACATTAAAACCATAACCGGAAAATCTCAGTAAACAGACGCCTGACGCCTTTATTTCTGTTGTGTATTGTACATTCCAATTCCCCTGTTGTATGTGCTGATTATCAATTAATACCTGAATTTTCTTACCCAAAGAATTATAGATTGTCAATGTTAATTTTGTAGCATAATCACTATAAAAGCTTACCTGTAGTTTTCTGTTCAGTGGATTAAACAAAACATCAGGAGAACTGCCGGAACCGGTTATTATTGTATTTTGTTCTATAGTAGTATTTTCTATATGTCCACAGGTAACGCCATAGCCGCCGCTGGTTACCCATATTTCATTCTTCTGATAGGGATTGATATATATCCTTCGCGGATTCTGATACCGGTATTTTTCATCCGGGGTAAAAGTTGGTGTGGCCGCTAATAAGTTTTTCGTGTACTGTATCCCCTTGCCATGAGAAGCGACATAAAGAATGTCGGGATTATCCGGATGGTTGGTACAGGAGAATATTCTGTCCTGTTTCAGTATTCTCTCCCAATTGGCTCCCCTGTTTTTCGTGCGATACACGCCTCCTAACCCATTGGGCGCGCCGCCCCAACCGCTAAAAACACCGGCATACCAGATATTCTGATCTTTGTCATGTTTGTCAATTACAATATCCATTGTCCAGTAGTGCATTCCCGGATCTGAAACATCACTCCAGGTCTGACCATTGTCGGAACTTGTAAAAACACCGGAGCTTTGGGTAAAAGCATTGTTTGCCCTGCGTCCGGAATAACTGCATACAAGAGTCCCATCATCCAGTACCCGGATCAGGTTCGGATGTCCCTCGGTTCGTGGTGGATTGGTAAGTTTTGTCCAGGTTGAATTTGTTCCGTTCTGGATATCGTTGGAGATAAAAATGCCTCCTGATTGTGAATGAATCACTGAGGCATACAGGGTGTTTTCATCATTGGGATCCGGTTCAATCCATACAACGGGTTTTTCAAAATCATGCATTGTTTCCCAGGTAACACCTTTATCCTTTGAAAAGACAACCGCTCCTTTTCCATTATCCAGTTTCGCATCGGTTATAGCGATTTCAGAATAGAGTTCATGAACCGATGAGGTTACGGCATATAAATTTTTACTTGTTGGATGCGTTACCACTCTGCTGATTGTATTTGTTTGAAGGCCGCTATATTTTTTTGTCCATGAAACACCGCCGTCCTCACTTCGTATACCCATTATATCTGAGTATCCAACAAACATGTTGAGCGAATCTACCCATGCGACAGAATATGCACCGGTATTTTCCATGCCGATTCCCCGGTAATGTCTCCCTTTTGGTGTTACTGCTCCTGCGGGATTTTCATCTTGCTTATTGACATACATCTGCGCCCAGGATTTACCACCGTCAGTTGTTATATGGCAATACCCATAGTCAGTTACTATCGCTATATCAGGATTACTTTTACAAACAGTAAATCCCAATGCGGTGCCGCCCCACCAGAAATCATAATCACCCTTATTACCTGCCCATCCGGTGGCGATATTCTCATTACCGACAGTTTTAAAAACATCGTTCCAGGTCATACCGCCATCAGTTGTTTTCAATACCGCAGGAAATCCCCATTGAGAGTCTCCCCCGCCAAGGTAGATAGTATCAATATTATCTTCCGCCATAGAAACAAAAAAGATATCTCGTTCAGCAGGTAATCCGGCTTTGCATGATACCCATGAATTTGAGGAACCATAATCCAGTTTCAGTATATCATTGAACTTATCCGCCAAATTTCCCCAGGCACTGCCGGAGATTTCAGACAAAGGAGCTGTTACACAAACCAGCCGGGTTATATCTCCTTTTTTCGATCCTGCAAAGGAAAATAATCCATCAGTATCAGGGATTCCCGGTGTATTCAAAATCGTAAAAGTACTACCATTATCAGTCGAGATTAACACTCCCCTGCCGGTTCCAATAAATATCTTCTCCGTATCCCAGAAAACGCCGCAAACATACACACCTTCATCACCGGGATTTGTGTAGATTTTTTGCCATGATACCCCCGAGTCATCAGAAAAATAGATCTCCTTTGATGTGGAAAAAATCAGCCGGTCAGTACTTTTATTGTCTGCATAGACGAAATAGACCCTGTCCGTCGTCGGCATGGTTGGCAGCTTATTGAAGGTTTTCCCGCCATCAGTACTTTTAACCGGAAACCAACTATACGATTCGAATTCAAATTGCTTAACATACATAATATTCGGATCACTGGTATATTGGATAATGGTACTGCTGCTGGTTTTTAAATTTCGAAAATGAACAATTTCCCATGACTCACCTTTATTTGTTGAATGAAACAGAAGAGCCATATCGCAGGCTATGTATAACTCATTTGTGTTATGAGGATTTACCTGTGGATAAAAAAGCGCGCCGCCGCCGCCGATTCCGCGAGAATGCCATGAGTCTATTTGGGAATAAACGGCCTGAGTCAATGTCAATGCAAACACAATTGACATACAAATAATTGTACGTGAGAAACCTCTGGTTTTTTGCAGGATTTTCATATTCTGCTCCCGGTTTTTTATACCAATCACCAAATAGTCTTTACTACCGCGCAATCATCAAATCATCTATCCAATACGATTGATCAACAGGCGATTCACCGATATTCGGGGCCATAATAATCTGATTAAATTTCATATCCGCGTGTTCGGCTGTGCGAAACATTACATGGTTATAGTGCATAACAAGTTCACCGTCATACCAGTATTTAATAACGCCATCAACAACACCCTTATTATTGGATATCGAATTTAATTTCAGATACAATTCAATAAAATGCCAGTCATTTTTATAATATTTACCAGGGGTATTCTGAAAGTACTTATTACCTTTTATAAATGGTTTGTAGTTACTATGAGATGAATTGTTCTGGTAACACTCACCAACACCATAGCCGTCGCAATCACCATTACACCCGGCAACCGAACGATATTCGGTAATGTCAGTCAGGTCAGTGTCAATATTTGACTCATCAATATTTTTCGCGTCGTTAAGATACACAAGCGGTTTTCCGGCGTCATGCTGTGTATGGATAGAAAGAGAGTTATACCACGGACCGACCCAGACAGAATCTTTGTTTGTAAGAAGGGCAATCGGGGAAGCTCCGGTATGTATTATACTCCCCTGCCAGTTTGCGCTGTATTTGATATAGAAACTGATGTACACAAAATCGGTTTCCTCAAAAAGATGCCTCATAGCCGCACCACCGACCGGCGCAGTATCACCCTCTAAAAATTTGTATTCAATGGAACGTATACTGTTTTCAATATGCTCAACGGTTGACAGCACCGGATCAACATCGTCATACCAGCCTTTGCCCGCGAAATCACCATCGTCAAAATTTTCAGTTACTAAAATTTCAGCTATGGTGAATTCGTTTTCAGCGTCAATATTAGTAGTATCTCCAGGTGTTACAGAAACATCAATTGCTATGGGTATGGGATTATTAATGTTCGTGCTATGTACATAATTAATACGTGGCATTCGTCCCGCAGGAATAGAATGAATTATCACCGTATCATCTCTCTGGCGCAAATGTTTTACCTGTTGTTTAACGGTGGTACCGGGAATGTATATAAATCCATTTAACAGGGAATCATGCAGGCCAACACGCAATGCCCCGGTCTTTTTGAGCATTTCAGTCGGTACGGTAACAGTGCTGTTTATTGTTACATCAATATTTTGAATCAGCAATTT
>JAUVGS010000296.1 GCA_030593665.1 Chitinivibrionales bacterium
AAACAAGTTTCTTACTTCCAGGAATATTCTCATGAATATTACCGGGTTCCTCATTTTTCCGTTTTTTATCGGCTGCTCCCGCCGTAAACTGAAAAGGGCATTGCTGGGAGTAGTAAGTTTTGATCTCGATAAATTTCAGGAGATGGGCTATACCTCCTTTAAACTAATCCGGTCCAATCCTTTTACCCGTACCTGCCATTAAACCAGACCTCAGTATAATACGCAAGTTTCTTTCCCTCTATTATCGTCCTCGTCCTCGGTTTTTTCTTTTTAACAGTAATAAACAAATCGAGGACGAAAGAACGAAAGATGAAGAACGAGGATGAGGACGAAAAGAAGAATGAGGTTACGTTCCTTCCACCAATGCACTTACATGTGCGGTCGCCGCTTTGGCAAGGCCATGAACATTATACCCGCCTTCCAGCGTTGATATCAGCCGGCCATTGCAATACGTTTCAGCCATAGTAAGTGCCATTTTTGTCAGGTCAGCAAAACCGTCGTCCGTAATTGAAAAGCAGCCAAGCGGGTCATCCACGCGGCTGTCAAATCCTGCGGAAATAAAGATAAAATCGGGTTTGAACTCCGCAGCTTTCGGCAGTAAATTTTTCTCCCATTCCCGTTTGATATCATCATCGGTCGCGCCGGGCTGCAACGGAACATTACTATTGAAGCCGTAGCCATCACCGGCACCCAGCTTGGAAGGATCACCGGAACCCGGATAGGCAAGCCAGTGATGCGTTGAGAAAAAAAGCACGGAAGGGTCATCGTAAAACGTGAATTCAGTCCCGTTGCCATGGTGATAATCCCAGTCAATAATAAGAATCTTTTCATGTTTGCACATCGTCTGTGCATATTTTGCGGCAATCGCCACATTGTTATAAAAGCAGAACCCTTCTTCTCCCCCACTGTTATGGGCATGGTGACCCGGCGGGCGGACCGCGCAGAAAGCATTATTGACAACCCCGTCACTCACCGCCTGAACCGCACCCAGAACACCTGAGACAGCAAGCTCGGCTATTGGCCCGGTTGTGGGAATCTGTTGCACCGAGGCAATATGCGCTTCTGAATGATTCATCTTGACGTAGGGCATTGGGTCTTCTATAAAAGCAACCTCTTTTACCTCCTGATCCAGTCCGGTCTCATGCATACGCTTTTCAATTTCAATAAGCCGTTGGGGTGATTCAGGATGGCCGAAACATAATTCATGGTCTATGCAGCGTTTATTAAAAATATATCCGGTGCTCATTTCCCTCCTCTCTATCTAATTGATTTACGGGTGTTATTTCCCAGGCTTTATGCCAGGTTTATATATACCGGCCCTTCCGGGTGACTTAAACATTCCTTACATGATAATAATAACTTATTAAATTTTAAGATAACAAATTATTAAATGCAAGCAAAGAGAATAGTTCTCTTTTATATAACTATACCGATAAATATCTGATAAAATGTATGTTTTTTTACTACACGCCCTTAGTCCCGTTAGTACCTTAGAAATAATTTTCTGCCATTTCCTGGCAGAAAACTTTTCATAAGATACTAACGCGGGATAAACCCGCAAGTAAGTTCCTTATCAAATTCCTTTCTAACCGAAGAAAGCATTCGGAATAAAGTATTGTAACAAATAAATTTGTAACCAATACCTAAAAAACAAGAAAGCAATCTGTAAGGTACTAAGGGGCTGGGGCTATTTGAGGTATTGTTTTGCTATAAAAATTTTGTCCCTAACGGGACAGTAAAAAATAGAAATAAAAACTATTTCAACCGCACCAACTGAGAAGGATTTTTCCCGGAGACAAAGGTCATTCGTTTAACAATCTTCTTGTCACCTTTTTCAAAGCGCATAGTATACGTTCCGGGAAAGACCGTGAGATCGGTATTACTTGTACCAATCTTCTTTCCATTTAGATACACATCCGCGTTAGGAGGCAAGGTAGAGAGATAGATGGTTCCCTGGTTTGCGGCAGGAATTACTCTCCGCGGCCTTACCGCCGTTCCTCTCAAGGCCGGCGTCCTGTTTTGAGCGACGGTTGTTGGCACACTTGGTGACGGGCGAGTATTAATCATCGGCGCTGTCTGTTCAGTTTCAGACTGACTTGGTGTGAGTTCAAAATGGTTTCGAATAGTGCCACCGGTAAACTCAACCATAGCCCGCTCGACATCATACCCCTTTTTTTTGGCTTTCAGCTCTATCTGACCAAATATGTCCGGATTATTCCAGGTATACGGGGTCTTGCCAAGAAGGCTTCCATTTGCCTTAATCAGGGCACCTGACGGAGAGGAGGTTATAAGTATTGTGTTTGAACCGCCGCCCCCCCAGGCCTGTCCTCTCGACCTTCCCGGTGTTCCGGAGATTCTGCGTCTTGTGTACCGTGTCTTAGTGATCAAAGGTTTGTCTGTGACAATATTTTCCCGGATGGTACTTATTTGACCGGGGGATGTCGTATAAGCAGTTTCCAGTACCGGTCTTTCAGTTGTTGTACTCTCTATTTGTTGTCTCTCATACTTTGTCATCGACATTTTAAATGGATTATATATTGCAAAGAATCCAGCGCCCAGAATACAGAGAGCAAGGATCGGTGCTATAATATCCATAACGTGCCATTTTCGTTTCCGTTTCAGATCATCGAATTCAGCAATGGTGTCGCCTTCAGCCAGTACATTCCGGAATCTACCATGGTGATCCAACGGACGCTTCTCCAGTGCAGTATAGGGACGTGTTTGAGGTGGACTTTGCCGGTGGTGTCCCTGATGATCGACCTGGGGCTGGATGTAAGCCGGGATGACTCCCTGCTGATGATAGTGCTGCGTAACCCGTTGGGTAGTATTCTGCTGTGGATAATTTGGTATGTGCTGCCTGTTTACCGGTTGATAATAGCCGATCGGTATTCTCTGGTTATGCTGTGTCTGCTGATAGTTCGGATTATTGTATTGACTCTGAGGATGTTGCTGATTGTAATGATACTGCTGGTTCTGAAACTGGATATTCCCATGCCCCGGTGAAGGTTGATTATAGCCCTGTGACGATGCGGGCGGTGTCCGGATATACTGATCCTGCATGTAATGCCCCCCAAGATTGACTGTACCGAACGTAGATAAACTGCAAGTAAGTACCTTCACGAAATAATTTTCTGCCAAAAAATGGCAGAAAATTATTTCTAAGGTACTAATATGTCTGAGATACAAATTGATGATGAAGTCATTATAAATTAATTGGAAAGAATACAGTAAGTCAATAATATACTGTATAAAGAATTTTTTTCTTTCCTGCCACAATTTTCCTGAATTCTTTCTTAATAACTAAAATAAGGATATAGAACAACTCTATATCCTTATGAGCGTATATACCAAAACAGGTATATTGATTAATACGGATAGGGATTTGTCATATGCAGCACACCACCCTCAAGCGCAAAATAGAGGTCTCCGGCATTGTCACGGTACATATCACTAACAATAGCTGCGGGAAAACCGATCTTTGCCGGATCGGTAACCCATTCAAAGCCGTTATATTTCAGCACACCGGCCATTGATCCGAACCAGATTCTGCTCTGGGTATCAATCATAATACAGGAGATACCGGCCTGGATATCCATAAAGGTATTCCACTCTTTGTGGTTGAAACTGTTCACATCCATTTCACCGACAGCTACCCACAGCTCTTTTTTACGGCTATCGTAGGCAATGGCTTTTGCATCTATCCAGCTAAGGCCTGAACTCGCATTGTATGTTTTCCATTGTCCGCTTTTATACAATG
>JAUVGS010000275.1 GCA_030593665.1 Chitinivibrionales bacterium
GCTGCAGCACTACGGCCTGCATGCCTTCAGAATTGACGGTACCTTTATAAGAGAATTTCATACCTTTATAATTATCAACGTTGACAAAGTTGAATATGTTCTTGATTTTACCGCTGACCAGTTTGTTCCCGGCGTTATACCGGTACTCATTCCCCGTGACTACTGCCATCTAAATGAACAGGGCAAATTAGCCTTAGAGGGAATACTGGTTTATAGTTTGGCAAAAGTATACAATGCCGACCAGGTCGAACTCTCAAATGATACTTCTGCCGTAGTGTATAAAGATATCTATAACACTATTGTTAAAAAGTATAAATAGTACTCTGCGTTTTTATAACAGCCGGGAATTTTACCGCTAAAACATACATCCGGACTTTCTCCCCTATTTGATCAATAACTATTTTAATTGTACTTAAAACATTTATAATGAACCTCTTTCTCTTCATATCTGCCATACATTAAAAGGAATCGTTATGAAAAAGCATTTTGTCGCTATCATCATACTGACCGTATCACTCACTACACTCTTCATTACCTTTCTTGGAACATACTCCAAAACTGATAAAAAAGAGAACACACAACTGCTTACCGCAGACCAGCTCACATCTAAAGACACTGACTATCTTGCAGAGAGAGGATTTGTTGATAGTGACGAACGTATTATTTACTTATACTACCCGGCAAAAATTAATTCGGGCGGTGTTCTGCTTACTGATAAAAAAATTGTTGTCTTTACTGATGAATCTGCTGAAAAGGAATTGCTGGGAAATATTTTTGATATCTCTTCCAGCCATGCAGTCTCTCCTGAGGAAAAAAGTACGATCACCCTGTATCGGAAAGACGACTCTCAATTCAGTTGTGAATTTCCGGGAGGACTTGATATAGACGAAGTCTTCTTCTCAAAACTGCGCACTTCCTGGCGAACAGTCATCGCTGAGAAACAAACTGAAGCTGTTACTGATGATACAACTGACGGTGTGTTGCTTGGAGTTAAAGAGAAAAAGGAAGAGAAAAATTTACTTGCATTGGAAAAATAATCGTAATTAGTGTCCGGCCGAAAAGAGTTTTGGTAAAACGAAAATTATGCCCGGCAATCCTGACAGAAAGGTGGGAAGCTTTTAATTTCTACCGCGACTCTTTCTTGTCAATCTTCTCAAGCTCTTTAAGCCGATTTCTGGCAAAGACGCAATCTTTATCTTTCCGGTTATTCCGTTCATCACACGCGGAGAACTCACTGTAATAACTCCATGCTTTAATCGCTTCTCTCAGCAGGGCAGGATCCTGTTCGATATAAATGTATTGCCGGTCCAGTGAATTCGCATAATAATAAAGCAGCATTCTTTTTAATCCAACATCCTGTTGAATCACCGATCCTTTTTTTGAACTTATCGCAGCATCAAGGCGCTCTATGGCTTCATTATAGAGCGCACGTTTGAAATAGATCTGCCCCAGGTATGCATCTATTGTAGGATCGGAATAATCCATGCGAAGTTTTTCCAGAATTGCCTGTGCCTTGGTAAGCTGGTTCAAATGGGTAAAGCATATTCTGGCCCGCCGTATCTGTGCTTCAAGATACTCATTAGACACACCGCCATCTTCAACCGGCGGAACTATCTCATAAATACTGACCGCTTCATTCCATAGACTCTTATTCTCAGCATCACGTGCTTTATCCAGCATTGAGGTGGACGCCCCTTTCACCAACAAGGCGTTCGCTTTCTTTTCAATTTTTGGAATCTGCATATAGGTAAACACTGACAAGCCGCATGCTGCAAGGGATAACACCAGTGAGAGTGTCGGGAAAAACCGTTTTAAAGAGAAGGGAACTCTTACCCGTTTACCCGAACCCCACGCGGTATATGCCTGCTTGCAGATCTGTATCATTTCGTCAATCTCTTTTGCCGTCTGCGGCCTGTCTCCCGGTTTTTTGGATAACAGTTTGTCAATAAGTTCTTCGGTAAGCATTGAAATAGCAGGCCTGGCTTTACGGAGCGGTTTGTATCGTACGGATTTAATCGTGCTGATCAAGGTTACCAGCTTATCGGAAGAGAATGGTTTTTGTCCGGTAAAAAGTTCATACAGAACTATTCCCATAGAGAAAAAATCGCTTCGAGGATCGAGTTTCTTACCATCAAGCTGTTCAGGTGACATATAATGAAATGTTCCGACAATCATACCCTGCATCGTATTGGAGGTTAGATTAAGCGGTTTTGCAGCTCCAAAGTCCATGAGCTTCACTGTCTTGTCCGAGGAGATCATAATATTTTCCGGCTTTATATCCCTGTGAAGGATACCGTGAATCATCTCTCCTGAGGGTGACTTTATCCTAACATTGTGGGCATAGTTAAGTGCTCTGACCAACTGAATCCCTATGTTCAATATATCCCGTTCGCTAATTTTATTCAGCTCGGAGATAAGGGATCTTAGAGTCCTTCCTTCGAGATATTCCATTTCAATAAAGAAATAACCATCTACTTCACCGGTATCAAAGACCCGTAAAATGTTGGGATGGTCAAGACGGGCTGTCAGTTGTGCTTCCTGCGTAAAACGCATGAAAAAATCGTCTTCATCACTAAGTGCCGGCTTTAATATCTTTACAACTCGATTCAGCTTAAAAGAGGTATTAAATGCCCTGTAAATATAGGCGGTACCTCCTTCATTAATCTTCTCGCGAATTTCACAATGCCCAAGCTTCCTGCCAATGAATGGGTCTGTTGAACTCTTCCGTTTGACCGAGGCCATTGTCGTTGAGGTTTTTTTATTATAGTCTGCCATACTACTATCCATCGATAAGATTATTTATTTCACTACGTATTGCCTCAACCTTTTGTTGTACACTCTCTTTCGCTTCAGCCAATGGTACAGATGGCTCTTTACCGCAGGAAACATAGAATTTTATTTTTGGCTCTGTTCCAGAGGGACGAACCGAGACAATACTGTTATCATTCAATATAAATTGTATAACATTTGACGATGGTAGGGAAATTATTTTTTCCCGTTTTTTAGTTTCAATATTCAACACAGTACCGTATGAATAATCCTTAATCCGGACAATCGGTTTTTCGGCAACTTTCCGTTGAAACTCTGTTGTTATAATGTGTTTCAGCATTGTCTTTTGTTAATTTGTTGTCGCAATAAATTTACATTAAAACTGAAGGTGACGTTAAGAAAATGTTGTTTTTGTAACTTACTTGAGGGTAACCGCATGAGAATGTACAAGCTTGGTTTTTAAATCATCCAATGAAAAAGGTTTGTTCAGAAACGTATCAACCCGACCGGTCTCAAGATATTCCCTGACATTTTTCAACCACTCAACACTTGACATCAAAATAATATAAGGCCTCTTCCCTCTCTCATTCAACTCATCCACTATAGCAAGCCCGTCACCACCGATTCCCAGGTTAACATCGGTGATTACCAACGCAAGGTCTTCCTTTCGAATGATCTCATCGGCCCGCGATTCTTTATCAGTAGAAACAATTTTTATGTTTTCTGTATCAACCAATAGAGAAAGGAATTCCTCGACAACACACCGAATTGCTTCATTGTCTTCCACAACGAGAATTGTTTTATCCATTATTACAAACTTCTTAATTATTATTAATTAAAGGAGAAATAGTGTAATATAGAAGCCCTCCAGCATCTCTATATTGTTAATACTGCAGCCCCGGTTAAAGTACCTTTTCGCAAGCTCTCCAATGCTCTATTCGCATCCTGCAGGCTGAATGTCGTGACCTCCATTTTTACCGGTACTTGCGGAGCAATGCGCATCAATTTATCACCATCTTTCCGCTCAAGATTCGCGACCGAACGGATCACCCTTTCTTCCCATAATAATTTATAGGGAAATGATGGTATATCACTCATGTGTATACCGGCGCATATTATTATACCACCCTTGCACGTAGCTTTCAAGGCTGCAATGACCAGTGCGCCAACCGGTGCAAAAATAATCGCAGCATCAAGCTCCTGCGGCGGTAGTTCCGTTGAATCACCGGCCCAGTCAGCACCAAGCCTCCGGGCAAATTCCTGCGCTTCCGTATCGCCCGACCG
>JAUVGS010000162.1 GCA_030593665.1 Chitinivibrionales bacterium
GTATATCTTAGTAATTTCTTTGGTGGCTATCACTTCCATACCATCAAAATGACCACCGCCAAGTTCTTCAAAATCAAATTCTTTTTCCCATTTCTTAGTTTGCTTATTAAAACTGTAGAACGGTCGAATATTATCAAAAGTCTCATAACCGGCATACCACACATCATTTATCTTATCGTATCCAAGTAGAGACAGAAAAGAAATGACAGAAGAAGAGCCATCGCAAATGGTTGTGTTACTGCCTGTCGTAAAATCATAAAAATAAACGGTGGATCTGTTTATGTAATAAATGCCTCCGTCTATTGCATAGAGTTCTCCGCTATTTTGCATACCCAGTTTCGGCACACTGTATGTTTTTTTAAAGGTAAGTGTTCTGGGGGCAATAGGCCCCGTTGCATCAGGATTGTCGGGGTGCTGGTTCGCATTGGCACCACCTGGAATGCTGATTTCATAGACATCCAGATTCCCCTGTGTTCTATTTACATAGAGGAGATTACCATAACTGTCAACATCACCACCCCCTTTATACGTTGACGTGTTCTCGGTAAACAATGAGTACATATAAAACTCGTCGGGGTTATTCATGTCCCATTTAATATCCTGGGCCGGTGAACTGTACGTAAATAACAGAACACCAGTGTAGACAAAAATAGCAGATATTTTTAAGAAACTCATGTATCACTCCTTTAAAATTCTGAGAAGTATATTCTGAGAAATAAAGAATCACTTATTTTTTATCATCAAATTTTGAAACAATACGAAAGCTACCAATCGCACCCATCTATTTTCAGTGATTTTCTTGATTAGACAATATCTATCATAGCTTTTATAGTATTTTTCAAAATTATCTACTTAATTACGTCCCTAATAACTAATATAGCGCATTCTCATTGTGGATATGTGAGTAGTAAAATTATCCGCTTACCGAAATGTAAGCACTTTGTCATTAACAATTGAGAATCATCCTGATGTTGTCGTCACTGCACAAGCACGACACTGTCTCATCGAAATATTTTCCTTCAGAAGCCTTTATTGTATTGAAAACAACTGATGCGTAGCCAAAAGATTGCGGGAATAGTTTATTTCAGAACTCAGTATAATACGCAAAATTGACAATTACAAATCGCAAGTTTCTTTTCCTCTAATATTCTCCTCGTCCTCCTCCTCGATCTTTTTTTAAAGATAAAAAGAAAAACCGAGGACGAGGTTTTTTAACTTGCGATTTTATCTTAAGGAATTAAGATAATTCCTGAGTTCTGTTTAAAAGCCCCTCTGCGGAGGGACAAGTCGATTTTTTGGAGTGTTCACACCCTTTGTCTTGAGGACGTTAGACAAGGCTTTTGCAATTACCTCAAACTATTTAATAAAAAACGGCTGTTTTAGATTGTGTATAGGTATCCACACGAAGAGTGACGATATAGACCCCGGCGGGTACTCTCGAAATGCGGTTCCATTCAACGTTATACTCTCCCGCTGCCTGCCTGGTATTGCTCACCGCCATGACTATTCTTTAGAAACATTTACTATCTTACTTGTCACCTTTTCAGCAGTTTCAATTTTGAAGATATACATGCCGCCGCCGACAATCATGCCGGAATCATCTGTTCCTGGCCAGCATATACTGTGACTGCCCCTGGTCATTTCTTTATCAACAAGACGCCGTACCAACCGGCCTGTAATTGTATAAATACCAATGGTTACTCTACCGGCAATTGACACGTAAAAGTTGATATTACCATTACCATGCACAGTGTTTTGAAACAGTGTAACTTCCTTTGGCATCTCTGAAACGTTGTTTATGGCGGTTTCACCCTTAAAACACCAGACATCGTTATAACAACCTCCGGAAGCATTGCAACCTCCCATTATCCACATTTTTCCATCATAAACAAACGAGGCATGAGTATGTCGGGGAGTCCAACCTGCTGATGTTTCTTTTGTCCAATTTTTACCATCCGAAGAGCGCCAAACATCGTTATATGCTTCACTATTACCGTTATATCCACCCATCATCCATAGTTCATTATTATAAACAACACAAGCCAACCCCCGTCTTTTTTCCCATGGAGCGGATGCTGTTTCCTGTGTCCAATTTACCCCGTCATCAGAAGACCAGACATCATTATGTACTGTGCTGTTAGACACACCCATTTTCACCCCTCCCATAATCCACATTTTGCCCTTGTAAACAACTGCGGAAAAAGCTGCCCTCTCCGGCCAACAGTTTGAAGCGGTCTCTGTCCAGTTAGTGGCATCAGGTGAAGACCAGACATCCGCCACTGTTGTGCTTGTCGCAAATCCGCCAAGCAGCCAGATTTTATCTTTGTAAACAAGCGCACACGAAGCACACCGTTTACTCCATCCGGGTGTATTTGTTACACCATTCCATTTCTCTCCATTGTTTGAACGCCAAACCTGGCTTGAGCATGGCCCGCTTCAACAGGTACTTCCGCCCACAGTATACATCTCCCCCTTAAAAACAACTGTAGGAAAATTGCTGCATATATTAAAAAGAGCGTCTTTACTCACCGTAGTCCAGGAAGTACCGTTTGTTGAATACCAGATATCTTCATAATCTTCGCTTTGCGAATCCAGACCCTTCAGTATCCACATTTTTCCATCATAAACGACAAAAGAGTGTTCGCTTCTGGCTGCCCAGGTAGCGGAAGCGGTTACCTGACTCCAGCTTCCCCGAGCCCACAGAGAGGCCGGTAGTAACACAATAAGGAGTACTATTGCCGCCAAAACAGGTTTACAATAAGCCATACGTTCATGCCGGTATAATCCGCACCTCCCGCGGGAAGGGTGTTTTGCGCTCATGTTTACCGGCATGCCTGATTCACCACACCAGCCTCCTTTGTTTTTTACCATAGTATTCTTTTTCATTATCACATTCCCTAGACGTTAATAAACAGTTCAGATTTTTCAAAATGCTGAAATTGGAAATTCATGTTTTTCCCAATTTCAAATTTCAAACCGTGAATGGCTATTATACATGCAATTACCTCTATTATTAAAATGTGACTATTTGACGACAACTTTCTCAACCAGCCTGTAATCATCAACGGTCAACCGGACAAAATAGATACCGGCAGGAACATTCGCGATCTCATCATTTCTACTGTTCCAGCTAATTTCATACTTTCCAGCCTGCTGTCGCTCTTCCGGCAGCACATACGTTTTCCTGCCCATACCATTATACACACTGAGTTTTGTCAACGCAGGTGTTGACAGGGTATAGGTAATACGGATTGAGCTTGAATGATTCGACGATGACACGGTAAAAGCCGTACTTGTCAATAAGTCGGGTAGTATTTCTTCATTGATTTCCGTGGCTTCCTGATAGTACCAGACATCGCTGAATCTGTCTCCGCCAGCATTTCCACCTCCCAGAACCCAGATCTTATTATCATATACAACCGAGGTATGACAAGCACGCGCCGCCCATCCTGCTGAAGCAGTGGCTTCTGTCCAGTTAATACCATCGGCGGAATACCACGCGTCACCATAACACGTAACACCGGATCTGCCGCCCATTATCCAGATTCTATTGTTATAGACAACTGCGGTATGATAGCATCGTATCTGCCATGGAGCTGAAGCAGTCACCTGTGTCCAGTTTTTGCCGTCAGCAGAATTCCAGACATCATTTTTAATACTATTTTGCGATACTTCCCCGCCAAGCAACCACATTTTGTCCTTAAAAATAACCACTCTGTGTCCGGTTCGTTTCCATCCCGGAGAATCTATTACCAATGTCCAATCCACACAATTATTCGATTGCCAAACCTGGCCGAAAGTATTACCACTTCAGCAGCCCTCATCACCGCCGATTACCCAGGCTTTATCCTTAAAATTGACACAGGCAAATCCGGCACATGCCTCAAAAGGTGCTATGGCAATTCCCTTATTCCAGCTCGTTCCATTGGAGGAACCCCATATATCTTTTCGCTTGCCGTATGAATCACTCGGATCCGAACCTTTCAGCACCCATAGTTTATTATTGTATGAAATCGCAGCGTGATCAAATCTATTTGTCCATCCTGCTGAATTAGTAGCACTTGTCCAGTTTATTCCATCGGATGAATACCACGCGTCACTCGGATCTCCGGAAGAAAGACCTCCAATTACCCACATTTTATTATCGAATACAATAGAGGCGTGAGATAATTTTCTCTGCCAGGCAGCGGAAGCTGTTGCCCGTGTCCATGTCATTTGAGCAAATGTAGATGATTCAAACAGTAATATCAAAAACAGAACACTCAGAATACCTTTACCCGATATTCGTATCATACACACTTCTTTCTTGGTCATATTCTGAAAGTCCTAAAGCTTCTCATTCGGGATTCACTTCTCACTTCATAAACACAACCTTCTCGACCTGGTATTTATTACCGGCTTCCAGGCGAATGAAATAGATACCGGCAGGAACTAAAGTGCCGGAATAACCGATACCGTTCCATATAATTTTATACGTACCGGCGGGCTGGTTCCCGTTGCACAGGGCAGCTATCTTATCTCCTGCTCCATTATAAACATTTACTCTTGTCATCTCAAATTTTGACAAAACGTACCTAATGGATACACTGGCAAGCCGACTTGACGTTACGGTTAATTTCAACATATTCGAAGACGCAGTATTTATGTTATCCGAAACTTCGGTCGCGCCCTTATACCACCACACATCATTTAACTTGCTGCCGCCATCACCGGCTATCACCCATATCTTACTATCAAAAACAGCGGAACTGTGTCCATACCTCTTGGACCATTGAGCCGAAGCAGTGGCCTGATTCCAGTTCTCTCCATCAGTTGAATACCACACGTCATTGTACCGGGTATCAGTATAGCCAACTCCTCCACCTATTAACCACATTTTATTATCATACACAACAACCGTATGGCCGTCTCTCTTTGCCCATGCTGCTGAACCGGTAACTTTTGTCCAGTCACTTCCGTTAGTTGAGCACCACACATCATTATGATCTTCAAAACTTGTTACCCCGTATGCACCGCCGCCAAGCAGCCACATTTTGCCGCCAAAGGCAACTACAGCGTGACCTATTCTTGCTTCCCATGGCGCTGAAGCAGTAGCCTGAGTCCAGTCCTTTCCATTGGAGGAGTGCCAGACATCATTTTTATACGCTGCCGCCATGCATCCGCCCATTATCCATATTTTATTGTCATGGACAACGGCAACCGGCCCCTCACGGTCGCCCCATGCCGCCGATTCCGTTACCTTAGTCCAATCACTTCCATTACTCGAATGCCAAACCTGGCTGAATCGGAGACCTCAACAGCCGTCCCGGCCACCAAGCAGCCATAGCTTTTCATTGTATATAACACAACCCATACCGGTACTCATGGCATAGGGTGTTTTTGAATTGGCACATGTCCAGTTCTGCCCATCAGTTGTATACCAGGCATCATTGTACATATTATCGTTTGATACATATCCGTTTAACATCCACAGTTTATTATTGAATGCTATTGATGAATGACTGGATCGAATTTTCCATTGTGCTGATTGTGTCGCGCAAGTCCAGTTTATTTGCGCGGATAGCGGAGTTATGCACACTAGTAAAAGCAACAACCCGACGAATACGGCACCTGTCTGTGGCAACGAATGCCCGATTCTGAAAAATTCCTTCAGTAAAGCAATTGCCCATTTCATTGCAG
>JAUVGS010000218.1 GCA_030593665.1 Chitinivibrionales bacterium
GCCGAATATCATTGAAAAAGGCACTCATTTTCTCTGCCTCATCCTTCTTAAGCTTGTGACAGGTACTGTCTATAAGGGTATCCTCCAAGCCTGAAATAATCAGAAGATTCCAGTACGTATGCGAGTTAAGCGGCCACAAAAAACCGCCCTGGTCGGACATATATATCGAACCGAGGTTTATAAACGCAACTGGTTTACGTTCGGTGACCGTTATTACTATGGTACGCGGAATTTTCCTCCGTACATTTACTTTTGCAATCCAGGGATTTTTCCGTACCCGCTTACGTATATCACTCATTTTCATATCGAGCATTGATATCCCCGGTTGTATTGCTGCAAGGGATAACACCTCTGCGGTATCAACCTGTTCAACGCCATGCACTTCAACCGTCCTGACCTTCAGAATATCAATCGTTGCAATAAATCCCAAAGCCCTTCGTGCACCGAAGAACCCTAATGCTGCAATGCATAGAGCGATGAGCACTACCCGTATAAAACCAGCAGACCGACTAATAATGCCACGTACTTTCTTCGGCGCCTTTCGCTTCCGGCCTTTTATTTTCATCCGTCTATTTGCACCGACCCGTTTAGTCATGCCGTATCCTCTCTAACAGTGGTTTGCCGATTCGCCAGATATCACCGGCACCCATAAGAATCACCCCGTCACCAGGTTGTAAAAGTGGCGCCAGGAGGTCCGGTATCTCCTCCAGTGTTTTTACAAAATGAGTGTTGATAGTATCACTTTTACCCATCGCGTCTATGATAGACATGCCATTTACCCCTTCAATCGGCTCCTCCCGTGCTTTGTAAATCTCGGTAACGATACACCTGTCAGCAGTACTCAGGCTTTCTGCAAATTCCCGGCAGAAATCCCGTGTCCGCGTATATAGATGCGGTTGAAATACAGCGACAATCCGTTTAAATCCGGCCTGCTTTGCCGCACTGAGTGTAGCAGCGATCTCTGAGGGGTGATGGGCATAATCATCTATTACTGTTATCTCTTTCTCCGATCCCATTATTTCAAAACGGCGCTTAATACCGCTGAATTTTTCAAGACTCTTTTTTACCAGATCAAATGGTATGCTCATTTCATCGGCAACCGCTATTGCTGCGAGGGCGTTACGAACATTGTGTATTCCTGAAAGCGGGAGGGTAACTGTGCCAAGTAACTTATTATGTTTAAGTACCTTAAATTCGGATATACCTTTCTCAAATCGAATAGCTTCGGCACGATAGTCCGCTGTTTCAGAAATCCCATACGTAATAAAAGTACCGTGTATTCTGTCACAAATCTGGATCGAAACCTGATCATCAATGCAAACAACTACCATACCATAAAAAGGAACTTTATTGACATACGAAACAAACGCTTCGGTGATATCGGCTAAATCGCTATAGATGTCAAGATGGTCAGCTTCGATATTGGTGACCACCGCAATAAAGGGGAACATACTCAAGAAAGAGCGATCATACTCATCTGCTTCAGCGATCAATACCCTTCCTTTCCCCACTATTGCATTTGAATCACTATCTTTAAACGCGCCACCCACAATCACCATTGGATCCTTGCCGGCATCGCGGAATATACTCGCGATAAGCGAAGTGGTCGTTGTTTTTCCATTAGTCCCGGCTACACCGATACTGAGATAAGCACGCATAATATCGCCTAGCATTTCCGCCCTTTTCAAACAGGTAATACCATTTTCTCGCGCGTAGACTAATTCGGGATTATCCGCTTTAATTGCGCTCGAATACACACACAGTTCGCTGTTCTTAACCAGCTCAGGGTCGTGATGATACTGAATACGTATCTGCAGAGACTCCAGCCGTTCAGTTGCGTCACTCTTCTGTAAATCACTTCCGCTGATGTCGTGACCATTCTGAACCATTACCTCCGCCATCGGGCACATACCGGCGCCGCCAATTCCTATAAAGTGCATTTTCTTTTTACTTATAAAAAACATGGTAACTTACCGCAGCTCCTTTAACATTTCCCGCACAATAACTGTTGCAGCATTTCCCGACGAACTGTCCAATGCTTTCCGGCACATTGTTTCGTAGTGTCCTATATGTGATACCATCTTTTCTACTGCCTTTCCCACGTGTTCACCGCATTGATCGTTCTGTGCAACGCATATCCCCCACCCCTGACTCTCCACATACGCAGCATTCATCCACTGATGATTCTCAGCCGACCAGGGTAATGGAATCATGATACAGGGCAGGCCGAAATAGGCAACTTCATTCAACGTTGAAGCACCTGAGCGGCATACAACCATTTTGGCAGCGGCATAATAAGGATACAGGTCATCGACTGAAGCATAGATAAATGCAGAGGGATAGTCCTTGCATACGGCAACAATTTTTTCATACGAGACATCACCGGTCTGCCAGAATATCTGCAATCCATTTCGCAGCATCCTTATAACAGGTTCTATCAGGCACTCATTCATTGAAGCTGCTCCCTGGCTGCCGCCGCAAATGAGTATCGTTTTCTTTTGTTTATCAAATCCCTCCGGGTAGGTGAAATGATCAAAGGTATCTGTTACCGTTCGCACCGGTGTTCCCGTTACTGTTGTTTTTCCTTTCAGTTTCCATTTGCCGTTGAGCGGAAAACCCAGAAATGACTGTTGAGCTTTAGCGGCAAAGAATCGATTAACCACTCCCGGCACCGTATTCTGTTCCTGGAGGAAATAGGGTATATGATGCAACCGAGCTGCTGCCAGAACCGGAGCGCAGACATACCCGCCGAATGCTATGACCACATCAGGAAGGCTATTCTTGAAAAAAGTACGCATATGCTGCATCGCTTTAATAAATGCTCCAATTGATTGTATATTTGACAAACGCAACGCCCTCGTAATTCCCCGGACGTACAGAATCTTTATCGGAATCGCATACTTTTCACACAGTTCCTTTTCTCTGCTTCGCGCCGTACCAATCCACAGCAATGAGACATCGGAATACTGTCTTCTCAGCTCCAGAGCTACAGACAATGCCGGGAATATATGGCCACCGGTGCCACCTGCCGTGATAACAATGTTCATTTTCGCTTCCGTATCAGTGTTGTATTCTTTTCTTCAGATAGCTGACTTGATATATTCAATAGTATTCCCATACTACTCATGGTAAAGATCAGACTCATGCCGCCATAACTCAAAAATGGCAACGGGACGCCGGTCGTCGGTACAATACCGGTGTTGACAAAAGCGTGCAGAATGACATTCAATCCAAGAACAACTATTAAGCCGAACGCCATACTCTGTCCCATTTTATCCGGCGCCCGTGATGCAATCCGCATTCCTCTATACAGCAGTATACCGAACAGGATAAACACGATGCACAATCCGATGAACCCTATTTCCTCTCCGAGAATTGAAAACACGAAATCCGTATGCGGTTCCGGCAGGTAAAAATATTTCTGCTCCCCCTGACCGAGTCCTACACCTAAAAGCCCGCCATGCCCCAGGCCGATAAGAGATTGATACGCCTGATATCCGATCCCGCTCTTATGACTGGACATCTTTGCAAATCCTACTAATCGCTGCAACCGGTACGGTGAGGTAATCACCGTAAGTATCACCAGTGGAACGAAGGTCAGGATAACACCACCGATATGCAGTACTTTAGCACCGGCAACAAACAGGACGCTTAATCCGACACACCCTATAATAACTGCCGTACTGAAATCAGGTTCCAACACAATCAGACCGCAAACAATGGCGATTTTAATAAGCTGCTGAATAAATACACTGCCTTCCCGAATCCGGTCACCATGCTTTTCAAAGTGCATTGCCAGTGTCAGAATGAGTGCTATGCGGGCAAACTCAGAAACCTGAAAACGGAAAATACCGATCTGCGCCCAGCGCTTTGCACCGTTAATTGCCTGACTGTCAGGAAGTGTCAGAGTATATATCAACAGAACCACGGCTATCGCGAAGGCAATGTTACTGTATTTTCCCAGAGAATGATAATCGATCATCAGGAAAGTAAAAAAACAGATCAGGGCCAGAAAAACACGGAGAATATGCCGTGCCAGAAAAAAATCCGAGCCACCGAATTTCTGTTGTGCAATGGCAAATGAAGAGCTGTAGACAAAAACAATACCAAAACCCATCATCAGCAGGCTTAACAAAAATATCCCCTTGTCCATTTTAGCTATTCTGTCAATCATTATCTAGTATTCCCCTTCATATAACGCGTGAACCAGCTTTTTAAATACGGCCCCTCTGTCTTCAAAACTTGCAAACATGTCAAAGCTTGAGCATCCCGGCGAAAGGATAACCACATCTCCCGGGTGAGCACCGGCATTAACCGTTTCAAGTGCCTGCTCAAGTGATTCCGCTTTGTTAATCTCAGTAAGCCCTTTCCACTCTTTTGACATCCTTCCTGCCGCTTCACCAATAAGACAAACACTTTTCACTTTTTCCTTTATAGAATCACGTATTTCGGTAAAATCACATCCCTTATCTTTACCACCCGCAATAAGATGCACCTCCGCATTAAATGCATTTACCGCGCAGGCAACCGATTCTGCGGTGGTAGCCTTTGAATCGTTATAGTAGGCAATACCATGTATCTCGCGAATGAATTCAAGCCGGTGCGGCAATCCACTGAAAGCACAGATACCGTCTATTATTGCGTTATTCTCAATACCGGCTGCACGAGCCAGTGCCGCTGCC
>JAUVGS010000114.1 GCA_030593665.1 Chitinivibrionales bacterium
TGGTCGCTCACGGCGGGACCGGCAAAGGAAATGACCAGATCCGTTTTGAGCTTACCTATATGGCTCTCGCACCCATGCTGAAAATTATCGCACCATGGAAAGATGAACGCTGGGACCTCTTGTCACGTGAAGATTGTTTAGTGTATGCTGCAAAACATAACATTCCCATTGCACAATCAAAAGAGCGTATCTATTCTGAAGATAGAAACCTCTGGCATATCAGCCACGAAGGTGATGACCTTGAAAATCCGGGAAATGAACCTGATGATAAGATTTTTACTATTTCCAGCGTTCTGGAAAAAGCATCTGATGAGCCGGAATTTGTTGAGATTGAATTTGTCAAAGGAATACCGGTTTCAGTCAACGGCAAAAAACTTCCCCCAATTGAACTGCTGACCGAACTTAACCGCCTTGGCAGCAAACATGCTATCGGCCATGTCGACATGGTTGAAAACCGCATGTTTGGTATAAAATCACGCGGTGTCTATGAAACACCCGGCGGCACTATTTTATATAATGCCCACCGTGAACTGGAATACCTTGTTCTCGACCGGGACACCTTTCACTATAAGGAAATCCTTGCGTTAAAATACGCCGAGTTTGTCTATGACGGCAAGTGGTTCACTCCGCTGCGCGAAGCTATGGATGCCTTTATCGATGCGACCCAGAAGAATGTAACCGGTCGGGTTCGACTAAAACTCTATAAGGGGAATGTTGTGCCGGCCGGCTCATGGGCTGAGAAATCACTCTACTTTGAGGACCTTGCATCATTCAATGTGACCGACCTCTTTGATCAGAAAGATGCCAGCGGTTTTATACGGGTTTTCGGGCTGCCGTTGCGGGTTCAGGGTATGGTGAACAGGGACGATATAAAGTAATACTAGTTCACCTGGAGTCATGCTTTTACAGGAATGATAAATGAAGTAGTACTTGTTCAGAATTTACAAATCCTCCTCGAAAATTCAATTGTTTTAAGCAATCGAGGAGGAGGACGAGGAATCAATTTTAAACAGTAATATTACAGTTTAACGTCATACCCGCGCAGGCGGGTATCCAGAAACTATGAATAAAAAAATTTCCACCGTAATAGTCGCCGGCGGCATGGGAAAGCGCCTTGGCGCCGATGTACCCAAAGCGTTTGTCAATCTCGGCGGCAAATATCTCTTTGAGCATTCGCTGGAGATATTCCTGCACCATGCTTCAGTTGCTGAAATTATCATTGTCGTACCTGATGCTGCGGTAGAAAAAACGGAAAAGATTATACATACCGGGAAACCGGAGAAAACAGTTGTAATCGTCAACGGTGGTGAAGAGCGTTGGCGGTCTGTACAAAACGGTATACTGACGACAGAGGAGACGTTTGACTGGGTACTGGTACATGATGCGGCACGGCCATTTGTCACGAAAGAGGTAATCGACGAATTACTTAAAAAACGTTCCGCCTTTGAATGTGCTTTTACCGCTACTCCGGTAGATGATACGATAAGACGTTATGAAAACGATACCGGTGTTGAAACAGTCGATCGTTCTTCATTGATTCGCGTGGGTACTCCCCAGTTGTTTCACCGCGCTTCGCTCATCGAAGCTTTCTCCCATGCGGAATCGATGTCTCCTCCGCCTACCGACGAAGTCATGCTCATGGAAAAATGCGATATTCCCGTGGGCTTTGCCTGGGGAGATTCAAAGAATTTTAAAATTACGACACACCATGATCTTGAAATAGCTGAAGCGTTGTTATCATTTCGAAAAGGATAACCTATGCTGAAGAAAAAGAGAAATAAAACAGGCCATATCAACGGACTTATCGTAGCGGCCCTTACCCCGTTTACCAAAACAAACACCATTGACAAAAGGGCGTTTGTCAGGCATCTTACATTTCTCCATACTCATAGTGTGCCGAATATCCTTATAAACGGAACTGCCGGTGAATTTTTCTCATTGACACGGGAAGAGAAAAGAGACTTGATAAAAATAGCCAGGAATAATTTTCCCGGTACTGTTATTTTGCAGGCCGGCAGCAATTCTCTTGCGGAATCTATTGATCTGGCCAGATATGGTGAAAATCTGGGTGTTGACGCAATTGCCTCACTCCCCCCATACTATCTGTCGAACGCCCCGAAACAGGGCATAATTGACTATTTCAATTGTTTTGCAGGTTCTCTCTCCATTCCTTTTATTCTTTACAATTTTCCAAAGCATACGCAGCTCTCAATAAATCCTGAAATACTTTCAGCGGTATCGCACTATGGCGTAAAGGACTCGTCAGCAACTATTTCTTTAATCAAATACACACGACGGTATTATATCGGCAGTGATAAAAATATTATCAAGGCTTATAAAGCCGGGGCGTGCGGTTTTATAAGCGCCCGCGCTAACTTCTTTCCCGAACTCTATGTGTTTCTGGAACAGGCGCTTGTCGAACAAAACACGGGGAAAGCCCGGGCAATACATAAAGAGATAACCGCACTCGCCGAGCGATATTCCGGCCCGAACCAGATCGCCATGATAAAATACGCGGTCACGAAACGATTAAAAGAATACCCGACCTTTGTCAGGTTGCCGTTAGTGCAATTACATGAAGACGATGTTAAGATATTAGGGAACGCATATTACCGGTAATTGTCAGATTTCACGCCGGTGAAAGCGCCATATAAGAATACCCGCAGAAACCAGGGAATAGATGAGGACGTTTACAAAGGGATGCACCGGCCCCATACCGTGAAACTCACTCTTGTCAATAATCGCTACCGCATACTGCTGAAGCAGTGCCATTTTGGGATACATAAGCCGCCACCATGAGGTATCGACAACCATGTCATTCTGCTGCATTGCCTGCTGCACCATAGCATTCTGCATAACCTGATATATACCATCGGAAATAAATCCTACAACAACAATAAGTACGGTAACAGCGGCAGCGATAAAATCAGGTAAAAACAGTGACAGAAGGCTGACAACCAGAATGGTAAAAAGGAGATTTATGGAACATACCAGCGAGGCGGTTAAATAGCCGGGTATCATGCCGCCGGTTTTCGACCACGCAGTAAGAAAAATGGTACAATGGAGAATAAACATAAAGAGAGTCGAAAGTATCCAGGTACCCAGTACCCGTCCGAAAACATACTGCCAACGAGTCACGGCCCGTGAAAGAAACATCACCAGACTGCCATCCTGCCTGTCACGGGAAAAGGTTCCCATAGTGAGCATAGTCACCAGAAGTAACATGCCGCCGCCAATTAACTGAAATGCGATTTTTGAGGCGTGCCAGGCAACAGTTACCGTATCAACCTGCCGGCCCTGCACCGTATAATTGCCGCCATAACAGCTCCGGATAAGCAACACAAAGAATATTGAAATTCCAAGGAGCACATAGAAACTCTTGTGACGTGTCTGGTCGCGAATTGTGTAAAGTGATATTGTAAGGAGATTATGCATGGCTGCCCTCCACAATTCTGATGAAAACATCTTCAAGGGTTTCGTGTTCCTTTACAATTGCATCAATGGAATCCTTAATGACTATTTTCCCGTTATGCATTATTGCAGCGGTATCACACATCTTTTCAACTTCCGACAGCAGATGTGAATTTAAGAGAATAGTAACACCATCCTTCCGCATTTTCTCAAGTATATTTCTTACTCCACGAATACCAAGAGGATCAAGACCGGAAATTGGTTCATCGAGTATTAAAAGCTTCGGATTGCCCAGTATAGCTGCGCCCAGACCAATCCGCTGGGCCATTCCTCTGGAATAGGTTGCGCTCCTTTTATTCGCTTTGCCGCTCATATCAACAATATCAAGTATTCGGGAGACCTCTTGCCTGGTTTTATCTCCTTTCAGCCCAGTCATTGCGGCATGCCGCATGAGATACTCATTGCCGGAAAGATAGGGTGGGATTTTATGGTGCTCCGCAAGATACCCGATAGTTTCCCGTACTGAAGAATCCTGCGAAGAAATACCGTTAATAGAGATAGAACCGCTGCTCGGAGAGGAAAATCCGAGAAGCATACGCACAATAGTTGTCTTGCCTGCGCCATTGGGCCCAAGAAGAGCAAAAAACTCCCCCTTTTCAACGGTGATTGAAACGGTATCTACCGCGGTTGTTGAGCCGAAGTTTTTTGTTAGTGCTTTAAGGGTTATCATAGTATATTTTCTGTCCTTTATTCATATTAGAGATATCATCTAACGCGGGATAAACCCGCAAGTAAGTTCCTTATCAGATTCCTTTCTAACCGAAGAAAGCATTCGGAATAAAGTATTGTAACAAATAAATTTGTAACCAATACCTAAAAAACAAGAAAGCAATCTGTAAGGTATTAAAATAGTAAATTCCATTTTACCCTACGTATGAATTCCGACAATACCGCAACGTTACCGATCGATCAAAATATCGAGTTTATTCGTGATTGTTTTGTAATGGTCTCATCTCATAAGAGTAGACGCTATCGCACAACATTGATCCCGTCAAAGAAGCAGCACCGGATGTTCTGTACCTGCTCCCCCGGGAGATACCCCAAATGCAGTCATGCGAAAAAGTTGTGTGCACTCTATACACACTATGAAGAAACCCGCAGCGGCGCGTCACCCTATACTACGTTCATGAGCAGTTTTCTCTACGATCTTTTTAAGATTCTTATGAGAGGACGCCGCATCAGCCTGGAACTGGTGAGCGCAACAACAGAAAAGAGGAAACATGGTGCTGTGCTTATTATTCAAAACAGTGCTCAAAACCCGCTTATCACCTATCTTGCCACCGGCGATGAGCAAACTCGATTTGCCGAACGAATCGGCACTATTGACAAAGAAGACCGCAGCCGGATAGCACGCAATGAAATGATTTCCCATGGCGTTACCTTTGTCCTCTCGGAAACCGAACGCTGTCTTGTTGCCACCGGGAATCAGAGCAGTCGTATGGCTGAAGAAAACAGTCTCTGGTATCGTACCGCCTACCACCTTTTTCGTGAATATGATGAAACGAAACTGCATCCCAAGATCATTGTTGACAAAAAAAACGGCGCGGTTGCCATGGCTCTTATTCATACAAAGAAACAGCCGGTCATGCATGTCCATATACCGGAAATATCCCGCCGGGAGATCATCCATTTTCTTAACAAAAAGAAATCCCCAACCTGCGGATACACCATAGACGCTACCGATCGCGAATTGCTTTTTACGCTCAATACTAATGACAGCATACACAGTACCATCATCACGCCCGTCGTATCTGTTTCCGACGATCCTCATGAACCGCGCTACCTGGATTTAATTACCGGATTCATGTATGGAAACCTGCTATACAATCCTGATGAAAAAAAATTCTATACGCTCAGTTATGACAGTGTAAAGCTTCTTGCGAAGCATTGGGATGTCCCGAAAAAGATACACAACAATGACCTCTCCGCTTTTTTCGAGAAGCAGGCCGGTGATTTTTCTCTGCGTGAAGATGGTTTTGGCCACGGCGAAAGCGATGATCTTTTTGAGTTGGACTCTAATCATAATTTCAAACGCCTGCGCAACATGCCTGTTGTAAAAGAGTTTGACGAGGTTACCCTCCTGCCCCAAGCACTTGACAGAAGCTGGTTCTATCTATCGGCCGTCTATACCTTCGGCAAATCCACTGTTTCACTCTATGATTTCTTTATGTCTCAACAGGCGAAGAACCGCTTTATCGTAACGCCCGACTCCATAATTGACTGCCAGAGCCCTGCTATTAAAGATTCTTACACGGATATACTATCCGGTTCTACACACGTTGAAGAGGACGGCAGGATTGCCGTTTCCAAAGCAGCCATGCTTCAACTCACCGCCCGTAACAATACAACCATCTCATCAAAAACCCCCAAAGCATTGGCGTCAAAACTGAAATCAATGCTTCGTTGTAAACCGGTAAAAAAATTACGGCCGTTGACCGGCCTAAAAACAACGCTTCGCCATTACCAGAAAAACGGAGTGTCATGGCTCCTCTATTTATACGACAATAATTTCGGCGGACTGCTCTGCGATGAAATGGGACTTGGCAAAACCCATCAGATCATCGGCTTGCTGACAGCCTTGCGGCAACAGCGTAAACAGAAAGACTCAGCGCTTATCGTCTGCCCGACAACGGTCATGTACCACTGGCATAACCTGATTACCACCTATGCGCCGGAATTAAAAGTTGTTATCTATTACGGTGCGGAACGCTCCTTTGAAGAGATGCCATTAAAAACCGATGCGCTTGTTACTTCATACGGTATTTTACGGCAGGATATAGATAAAATCACCTCGACGAAATTCTCTATCGCTGTGTTTGATGAAATACAATATCTGAAAAACAAAGATACCCTGGGTTTTAAAGCGGCTGAAATAATTCGCGCGACAGTTAAATATGGACTTACCGGCACCCCCATAGAAAATAGTCTCAGTGATTTGAAAGCGCTCTTTGATATCGTCCTGCCCGGTTATCTGGGATCAGACCGGTCATTCAACCACCAATACCTGAAGTCAACAGACGATGGTGAAAATAAAAAGCAACGCAAGAAACTTCACCGGTTAATCAATCCCTTTATTCTGCGCCGTACAAAAGATTCTGTGCTCAGTGAACTCCCGCCAAAAATCGAAGACCACCGGACATGCAGACTCTCCGATGAGCAGGCGGGTATGTACCGTGATATGGTAAAAAAGAAAGGGAGGAGATTACTTTCACAGTTGAAAAATACGGATGAGCAGGTGCCCTACATGCATATCTTTTCCCTGCTCACTTTTCTAAAAATGGTCTGCAACCACCCGGCCATAGCCCTGAAGTGTCCCGATGACTACGAAAACTACGACTCGGGAAAATGGGACCTTTTTACGGAACTTCTTATTGAATCTCTGTTTTCTGGCCAAAAAGTAGTGGTCTTTTCCCAGTAC